>JAHJLU010000440.1 GCA_018821745.1 Myxococcota bacterium
ACTGCTTTTCACCATTGAGGCTGCCATCCGCAAACCCATCTCCATAGGCATCCGGGCTACGGTTACCTGGATCGGGCTCGGGCTCATTGTGCTGCTCATGCTGTTTGGCTTTAAAAATGATCTTGTTCGTGTTTTCCGGGATAAAAAAGAGCCCACCAGGCAAAAAAGTGCCCGCCCCGAGACTTCGGTGGATTCAAAGCTCTCCCCCATAAGCACTGGTGACCTCCCCTGCATTAAACCCTGAGCACACCATGTATCTCTTCCTGGACACATCCACCCCCCTCACCACCATCGCCCTGGGCCACAGCGGCCGCTTTGTGGCCGGCTATCAGGAGAACGCCCGAAGTCATGGCCCCATGCTCCTGCCCGCCATTGAAGAGCTGCTGGCACAGCACCAGGCGCCCAAAACATCTCTCACTTTCGTGGGTTGCGGGCGCGGACCGGGTTCCTTCACGGGCATCCGCATCGGCATGGCCACAGCCAAGGCTATGGCTTGGGGCCTGAAGATCCCTCTTGTCTCTTTCACGGGGTTCGATGTGCTTTATGGTCAGGCACTGGCGCTGATGGGTGTCGATTCAACACGGCCCGTGGTGACCATCCTCGACGCCCGCCGCGATGAAGTCTATGGTGCGGTGTTCCGGGAGGGGAGACAGGACGGGGGACCATTTCTGTTGCTGCCTGAGCAACTGGGGAGCATGATTGACGCCAAAGAAAATCCACTGTTTATCGGATCCGGAGTGACAACCTATGGCCCCGCTCTCCTCGAACACTTTGCCCCCGGGCATCTGGCGACCCACAATGAACTGACCCCCCGGGGATTGTTCCAGGCGGGCGTGCTGACCCTCTCAGACGAGAATTTTACTTCCATGGATTTCATTGAACCCCTCTATATCAGACCCTCCGACGCGGAAAAAAACAGAAAGAAGACCCTCCCCTGAAAAAAGCGTCACATGCATCTTGATTCCTCACTACAATATGGGATATAGTCCTACGTATGAATACATCCAACAATGGAGACGATCCCATGACAGACACGAAAAAGAAAGAATTTGACAAGCGCAAACAGTCACTCTACTTCCCGGTTGAGATGCTCGAAGAGATTAAAGAAGAAGCCAACCGCCAGGACCGCTCCCTCTCATGGATCGTCCAGACCGCGTGGAAAATTGCCCGCACCGACATAAAAAAATTCCCCTCCATCAACATGGACGACTGATTTTCCATTTGTCCGACCTGGGGTGCAGAAGGGGCTAGGATACACACATGATCACAGCGGCAGTTATCGGGGCAGGTGCCTGGGGTACCTCTATCGCCAATTTACTCGGTGTCAAAGGGCACCGGGTCCGTATCTGGGCCCGGGAACCCCAGGTTGTGGAGACGATCAACACTACAGCCGAAAACTCTTTGTTTTTTCCAGGATTTCCCCTCTCGCCAAATGTTTCGGCCACAACACAACTGGCAGAGGCGCTGGGTGGCGCAGACCTGGTGGTCAACGTGGTCCCGACCCAGTTCATCCGATCCACCTGGAAGGACCTCGAGAAGGGCAGCCTCCCCCGGGGGGCCATCTATGTCAACGCATCCAAGGGCATCGAGCAGGGGAGTCTTTCCCTCATCTCCAGAATTTTTGAGGAGATTTTTCCACACGTGTTTCATGAAAAGCTGGTGACCCTCTCGGGACCATCCTTCGCCGAAGAGGTGGCACTGGGTCACCCCACAAGCGTCACCGCGGCATCCCACGACAGCGACCTCGCGCTCACGGTTGCGGAATGGTTCCATCTCCCCTACTTCCGCGTCTACACGTCCGATGATCCCGTGGGCGTCCAGCTCGGGGGTGCCTTAAAGAACGTCATGGCCATCGCTGCAGGTGCTGTCGACGGACTGGGTCTGGGACTGAACACCCGCGCCGCCCTCATCACCCGGGGACTATCGGAGATCGCACGACTGGGTCTCGCCCTGGGTGCCCGGCAGGAGACCTTCATCGGTCTCTCGGGTATGGGAGATCTCATCCTCACCTGCACCGGATCCTTGTCACGAAATCGCACTGTCGGCTTCAAACTCGGCAGCGGCGTTCCCATCGACCAGATCCTCAGGGGATCCAACACCGTCGCGGAGGGGGTAGCCACTGCCAAATCCGCCATGATGCTCGCACGCAAACATGAGGTCGACATGCCCATCACCCGGGCGGTATACGGTGGCATATATGAGGGAAAATCCGCCTCTGAAGCGCTCACGTCCATTCTTGCCAGGGACCTCAAACACGACGGGATCTGATTCCCTCCGGGTTCTCCTGTCAGGAAATATTGCGTTACCTCACTTGATCCTTGACCTGACCCCTTGAAGTGATTATGAAAGGAAGAGGAACGAAAATTGGAAATAGGATTCCCTTTTCCGTCCTCTCCAACCCCGACGCATGCACCAGCACGCCGTCGGCCCAAGGTGTCCTGTTGTAAGGACATTCCTTTATTTCGGAGGTTCCGGTGGCCTGGAAATATTCAAAAAAAGTGCGCGATCATTACCTTCATCCACGAAACGTGGGTGAGGTCAACAACGCCGACGCGATCGGAGAAATCGGATCCATGGTCTGTGGTGATGCGCTGAAGCTCACACTCTCCGTGGACAAAACCACCGACAGAATCCTTGACGCCAAATTTCAGACCTACGGCTGCGGCAGCGCCATCGCATCGTCGTCAGCTCTCACGGAGATCATCATCGGCATGACCATCGACGAGGCCCTCAACGTCTCCAACCAGGATCTGGCCGAGTATCTCGACGGCCTGCCCGAAGAAAAGATGCACTGCAGCGTCATGGGCAAAGAGGCGCTGGAGGCTGCCGTGGCAAATTACCGCGGTGAGGATCACTCCCACGAGGAAGAGGACGAGGGGAAAATTGTCTGCCATTGCTTTGCCGTCACGGATCGGCAGATCGAGAAGGCCATCACCGAGAACAGCCTCACCACCGTGGGACAAATCACCAACTACACAAAGGCGGGGGGTGCCTGCGGCAGCTGCCTTGGAAAAATCGACACCATCCTTCAATCGGTTCTCTCCCGGTCCCGGCCCATGCCCGAACCCCGGCAGAACGACTTCGAGCCAATCGTCAAGCCCGAAGGAAAAATGTCCATGTTCAAGAAAATCCGCCTCATTGAGGAGGTTCTCGAGAAAGAGATCAGGCCTGCCCTGGGCTATGACCACGGCGGACTGGAGCTCCTGGACATTGAAGGCAACACCGTCTACATTCGGTTGACGGGAAAATGCCACGCTTGCACCAACAACGACTCAACCCTCGCCTTTATCTCATCACAGCTCGAGAACATCCTCGGAGAGCCCATTGATCTCCAGAATCTGGAGTAGCCATGACCCAGCCGGTTATTTATCTTGATAACAACGCAACCACGAGGGTAGCACCTGAAGTGTTCGAGTCCATGGTCCCCTTTTTGACCGATCTTTATGGAAACCCCTCCTCCATGCACGATTTCGGCGGGAACCTTCAGGAGTACGTTGAAGAGGCGCGGGCACAGGTCGCCGCCCTCATCGGAGCCGAAGATCCATCGGAGATCATCTTCACCTCCTGTGGTACAGAAGCCGACAACACAGCCATCGCCAGCGCCCTTCGGGCAAATCCCGGCAAAAAACATATCATCACGTCCAAGGTGGAGCACCCCGCTGTCCTGAACTATTTCGAATATCTGGAGAACAGCGGTTACGAAGTTACGTGGCTCCCAGTGGACGGCGACGGACTCCTTGACGCGGATAGGGTGGAGGCAGCCATCCGCGATGACACCGCACTGTGCTCCCTCATGTGGGCCAACAACGAGACAGGCGTCATCTTCCCCATTGACCAGATCGGCGAACGCCTGAAAAAGCACGGTGTCATGTTTCACACCGATGCGGTCCAGGCCGTGGGTAAAATCCCCATTGACCTCTCTAGGACTCCTGTGGATATGCTCTCCCTGTCGGGCCACAAGTTCCATGCACCCAAGGGCATCGGAGCGCTCTATGTGCGCCGTGGAACCATGTTCTATCCCTACCTCATCGGTGGACATCAGGAACGTGGGCGCCGCTCCGGCACTACGCCGGTGCCCCTCATCGCAGCCATAGGTACGGCGGCAAAGCTGGCCATCGCGTCCATGGAGAGCGAGGCTACCTCTGTGAGCGCGCTCCGCGATCGACTGGAGGAGGGGATCAGGGCCACCGTCCCCGGGATCGTCTTCGTGGGTGATCGGAAAAACCGCCTGCCCAACACGGCCAACATCTCCTTCGAGTATGTGGAGGGTGAGGCTATTTTGCTCATGCTGAGCGAAGAAAACATCGCCGCCTCTTCGGGCTCGGCCTGCTCTTCAGACTCCCTGGAACCCAGCCATGTGCTCAGGGCAATGGGGCTACCCTTCGAGCTCTGCCACGCCTCAATCCGGTTCTCACTCTCCCGTTACACCACCGTCTCGGACATCGACATCGCCATCGAGAAGCTCCCGGGGGTCATCGCCAACCTGAGAAATATCTCCCCTTTCACTCCTCCCGAAATGCGCGGATAAGCACTCAGTGGACCTTTCTAAAGGTCCTGTCCAGCGTTTTCGTGCTTTTTTCTTCCATAATTTCCAGGGGAACACCCGACTTACTGATATCGCCGTCACCCCCGCCGGACATCCCATCGTGCTCCACACCATCTCCTTCCCCGGATTGGGCATCCTCCAGTGGAGAGGGCTCTTTGGATGCCCCCTCCCCGGGTGCTTCGACCATATTATCAGGGGAACTTTCGACCCCGGGCCGCTGTGGAGAATTCATGAGCGGAGCACCCATCTCCCGCACCACTTTTCGGATATTCACTGCGTTGGCCAGCTCGGAGACGGTCTGATGCATTTCGTTGAAGACCTGGGCAGTGTCTTCATTATTTTCCACCTCCTGGCGCACGGAGAAAATGGCCTCCCGGATCTGCCCGATGAAGGATCCTATCTTGCGTGCAACCCTGGGAAGATTCTCCGGTCCGATAAAGATCATGGCGATGAGGAGGATGAGGACAAATTCGCCCAGGGAAACGTCAAACATGGTGTCAGATGGTCTCCCCGGTGGCGTGTCGCAGAGCAGCCCAGGCGTATGCCAGCTCATATCTGGCCTCGATGAGTGCGAGCTTCATGGTGAAATAGGAAGTGAGAGCATCCACCATTTCTTTGGGATTGAACGTACCCTGCTCCTCCTGGTCCGAAATCGCCAGCGTCCAGGAACGGGAGAGCTTCACTGCGCGGCTCAGAAGCTTGATCCGTTTGATCTGGTAAACAACCTCCTGGCGGGCCTTGGCCAGCTTGAGCCGAAGCATATCTTTTGCAGCGGCAATCTGTGCGTCGGCCTCGCGGCGCTCCAGACGGGCCAGACGCAGATCGGTGATCATGCGGGCGGGATCAAACTTCATCTCCAGTCCTACTCCGAAAGCCAGTGAGTTCCCGTGGAGTCCATCATTGGCATACACGGACTTGGGATCGTCGGAGTTGGAGAGTTTGAGTGTGTATTGCACAAAAATCCCCAGGTTTGGATAAAATGCAGCCCTTGCAAGGCCAACCTTGGCCGTTTTAGCAGCCCGCAGCGCCTCCAGAGCTCTCACCTCGGGCCGACGCTTTAGAGCCTGCTCCATGAGCGATTTTAAGGGTTTCGGTGGAGTTTTATTCACAGAAAAGTTCCCCGGCTCGATATCCACGTCCTTCCCGGCGAAGAGCCTCAGCGTCGCCAGGGAGATTGCGTCCATTTTCCCCACATCGAGTTTCTTTCGGAGGATCTGGTTCTCCCCGAGTTTCAGCCGAATAAGCTGGACAGGGGTAATTTTACTTTCTTTCTCCCACGCGGAAGCCTTGACCTTGGCCTTGCTCATCATGGTCTCGGCGTCTTTGAGCAAGGCAGCGATGAGGTGCACAGCCTTGCGACCGTACCACGCCTTACGCAACAACAACTGGAGATCACGACTCTTTGCCGCGAGGTTTGCCTCCCCTCCCCTAACGGCTGCCCGGACCATGGCCTTGGAGTAAGAGATCTTCCCAAAGGTGAACAGGGGTTGCACGGCCTTCACCTGAAACCGGAGAGCGTACCCGTCGAGGTCAAGAGTGACAGAGTCGTCCCTGTTGGTCCCGACGCAGTATTGCTCGCGAAATTCTTTCTCGCTCATTCCCCCGAGATCTGCGGAGTCGATCCACGCACGGGGCACAACACAGGTAAATTTGGGCGACGGCGCCCCCTGGAAGGAGATCGTGAAGGTGGGTGCATACAGGAGTTTGCTCCCCGACAGCATGGCATCATATCCGGCGAGCTTCAGTCTCGCCATGCGCAGGGAGGGGGCATGGGTGATGGCCAATTTCAGGAGCTCCCCGTAGGTTACCCTGGTCCGGACACCTTTTCTTTTCGGAGCGGAGTGGCCCGGGGAGATGGGAAAAAATGTGAGCGTTAAAAAAACAAGCAAAAATTTGGTGCCGTTATGCATGCG
>JAHJLU010000441.1 GCA_018821745.1 Myxococcota bacterium
AACAGCGCTTTGCCATAGAGCTTCAATTCGATTTCGCGCCGGATATCATCGGCCCTGGACTCGTAACGGTGGGTCTCCCGCTGGAGCTTTTTGAACTTTTCCTGGCAACCGCTCAATAAATACAGTTTGAGACCATTGGAGAAGGCTTCCATGCATTTGTCAAGGGAAGCCATGTACTCTTCGATCATGTGCTCGACGGACTGGGAATTTTTCCAGAAAAAAGGTGACAAAAGGGGACCTCCTCATTAATTGTTAAAGTGCAGGGCCAGTCGAAACTCGGGGAGCGCTGGTTTGCAACTGTTCCATGGTTCCTTCAAGTTTTTCAAACGCAGATTTTCAAAAACCGAAACCTCGATTCTACGGATTTGCGTTTCATTGTCCAGACTTTATCACTCCATGGCAGTGTGCTATGGTGGCGCAACGAGGAGGTCCCGACATGAAAAATCATCTATATTATTCAATGGCTGTCCTGATCCTGGCCGGGTGCACCTGTCCGGGAAAATGTCCCTCGGGGGGCCAGGGTTCCTGCGAGAAACCGGCTCCTGTAAAGACCACCGCCGCCCCGGTGCCGCTCCCCGTAACCGTCGCCCCTTCCAAGCAGGCACCCCGGGCAACCGCAGCCCTGTACGATCCGGAAAAGGATCCTGCCAACAAGGACTCCTATCCGCTTGTAAGGGCGCGGTCAGCGGATGATCCCCTGGACGCCAAAAAGAAGCCCTTCGGGATCGAGGCGCTTTACAAACTCATTGAAATTTCCTCTCCCACCTTCTCCCCCGACGGGACCAAAATCCTCTTCAACAAGGTCACCCGGGATTTGAGCAAGGGGACCTCCCAATACACCATCTATCTCATGGATCACCACGGGAAGAATCAGCGCGCCCTCACCGATGCGTCCAAGGCGAGCTACTCGTTTCACTGGGCCCCCGATTCGAGCCGGTTTCTCTTTATCTCGGCACGGGAGAAGGGTGAGCAAGTGTGGATAATGGACCTCAGGGGAGGCGATCCGGAAAAGATCACCGACATCTCCACGGGGGTGTCCGAGGCCCGCTTTACCGCCGACTCAAAAAGTATCTTGTTTGTATCCAAGGTGTTTCCCTCCTGTGGTGCCGACGATAAAAAGAACAAGGCGCTGCTCGATGACAGAAAAAAGAGCAGCATCAAGGCCCACATGGCTGACAGCCTCCTGTACCGGCACTGGACCTCCTACAAGGATGGACTGCGATCTCATATTATGAAGGTGGATCTGGCTACCAGAGAGGTCACTGATCTCTCCCCCGGAGATTTTGACTCCCCCGCCTTTGCCCTGGGGGGTGTTGGCTATGGTTCCGATCCCGACTCCAAAGAGCTCTGTTTCGTGAGCAACCGCGAAGCCCCGGACGCACGAGCCTACACCACCAACAAAGATCTCTTCGTTGTGCCCTTGACCGGGGGAAAACCATTGAATATCACAGCCTCCAACAAGGCCTTTGACGGAGAGCCCACCTACTCACCCACGGGCACTCACATTGCGTTTTTCATGCAGAAGGTTCCGGGGTTCGAGAGCGACAAGACCCGCCTTGCCGTGTATGAAAGATCCACGGGAAAAATTACCATTCTTACGGAAGGATTTGACGACACCATCTATGATTACCGCTGGGAAAAAGATGGAAAATCCATTGTGTTTATGGCTCCCCGGAAGGGTCGATATCCGCTGTTCCGGGTGGAGCTGGCCAGCGGGAAAATATTCAGGGTCGGTCAGATCCCCTCGGTGGGTTCCTTCGACGTTTCCTCCAGGGGGGAGATCCTCTTCACCTTCGGCCGCATAGGGACTCCCAAAGAGCTCTATCTTCGCACCACCGAGGGGAAGATCCGGCGCCTCACAGGTTTTAACGATCAGTTGGTCAAAGAATACGATATACGTCCCGCCGAGGAGATGTGGATCCCCGGGGCCGATGGGAAAAAGGTCCACACCTTTGTGGTGAAGCCCCACGGTTTTGTGAAAGGGAAAAAATACCCCCTCATCATCAATGTGCACGGCGGTCCCCAGATGCAGTGGGCTGATTATCTGCGGGGCGACTGGCAGGTGTATCCTGCCCACGGGTATGTGGTCGCCTTCCCCAATCCCCACGGCTCGACAGGATATGGTCAGAAGTACACCGACGCCATCTCCAAAGATTGGGGCGGGAAAGTTTACCAGGATGTCATGGCGGTGACCGAGGCTCTGGCGAAGCTCCCCTGTGTGGATGAGAAGCGTATGGGGGCCATGGGGTGGTCCTACGGTGGCTACATGATGAACTGGCTCCTGGGTCACACGACCCGGTTCAATGCCCTTGTCTCCATGATGGGAGTGTATGATCTCGCCTCCAAGTACGGTGTTACGGAGGAGCTGTGGTTCCCGGAGTGGGATGTGGGAGGAACCCCCTGGGATAATCCCGGGGCCTATAAAAAATGGTCCCCCTCTTCCTATGCCTCAAAATTTGCAACACCGACCATGGTGATCACCGGGGAAAAGGACTACCGGGTCTCCTACACCCAGAGTCTGCAACTGTTCACCGCTCTTCGCCGGCGGGGTGTTCCATCAAAACTGATAGTGTTTCCCAATGACGGGCACTGGCCCAGTTATGTCAAGAGCATGCCCTTGTATTATGCTGCCCACCTCATGTGGTTTCACAAGTATCTCGGCGGACGGAAGGCTCCCTGGAAACTTCAGGATATGATTGATGGACGTGCTTTTTCCCCGCAGGTCAAACAGCCTCAGGGTTTGACAGGGCGATAGGTGTTGCTTCTCTCTCGATAGGCCGCTTCAAGGGGTTTGACCCAGGCGATTCCTGTCCGGTCAGTATAGTCATACTGTCCTTCCACCCATTTGCGCTCGCCGGAGATGGGGTCAATGGTCTGACCATAGAACATGATCCCGCTCTCGGTGTTTTCCATGGTCATAATCTCTTCAAGGTAGATGGAGAAGGGAGTCTGGCTGTATTTGTCACCGATGTGAAAAAGGACCGGCAGCTGGGTGATATCCTTGGAAGCTGTCCAGTCATCGATTCGGGGAGTCTGCATCCACAGCTCCTTGCGTCCTGGACCATTAATGATTTCGAGAATCTGGGGTTCTTGCATGGGTGGTAATCCTGTCGTCATGCCTTTGAGGCGACACACTCAGAATTTATAGCAGATTTTATATCACGGCGCCCTATTTTTCTGTCACCACCAGACCCACGGTGATTTCCCAGCCGCTGGTCGAGGCGGTCATGTCGTTGACCGCCGGGATGATGGTCGGACCATCGGAGCCATCAAGACGCGGAAAAGGGATCTCGGAGATTACGAGTGAGGGCAACTCACCGAAGACCCGGTCTACTACTCCGGGTACGGCGCTGAGCAAGAGCCTGAGGACTTTTCCCTGGTCAACAAGGTCCGACATTTTATTGAAGCCCACGTCACGGATGGTGATGTCGCGGGAGGTGTCTGCCTGTATGCTGAGCGCTCCCGACTCCTCCGTGAGGAGGACGGGAACCTGGGCCGCGGTCCAGGCTGTGGAGTCGTCGGCGGCGTCGATCTTCAATTCAATGCGGATCCCGCCGAGCATCATCACGGGACCATCAACGGTCATCTCGAGGATGGGGGGCAAAAGGAGGGTGATGTCTGCCCGGTCCAGATTGGAGTAGGGGAAATCCAGCTCTCCCATGCCCATGTCTTCCAGTTCCCCTTTTGTGAAACTCATGGCGCTCATGTTGCCCGCATCCCAGATGGCGAAGGCGTACTGGTTGATGAGCCGGGGGCCGAAGGTCGCCACCAGTTCATTATTAAAGGCCGCCGGTGATGCAGTCCGGGAGAGGATCCGGTGGTGTTCCCCTGCAACGCTGGGTGTCTGGGCCTCAATGAGGGTGGAGTAGGTGATGGTCAGACCGGCGGTGGAGACGGTCACCTGCTCTGGCCGGGACTGGGAAACAACCGGTTTGCTAAATGATATACCCATGTTGGGTTTGAGGTTGTTGATAAGGTGGGAGAAAACTGCGCTGGTTGCGTTTTCCGCAGCGGAAATAACCGCGTCAGAGATTTCTTCGTCGAAGAGGGTGGCGAGTGACTCTACTCCCGCAGCGGGGAGGCCTCCAGAATCCTGAATTTCCACTGCGCTGGTGGTGGTAGTTGCGTTGAGAAGCAGCGCCCCGTCGACGGCGACGTTGACTTCTCCGTTCACCGTGATGGTTTCATAATAGGCTGTCCCCGAGGAGGAGATCCCCGTGGCCTGTGCCGTGTAGTGGATGAGGACCTCGCTGAGGGTCCCCGAGAGCATGAGTCTGTCTCCCTCGAGGGAGAGGGTGATGGCCACGCTGGGGGAGATTACGGAGGTGACGGTGACGTTCACCGTGACGGTGCCAAGCATGGTGGAGATATCCATGGCAAGGGGGTTCTCCACGAAGGGTTCCAGATCCTCATCGGTTAATAGGGTTGAGATGATCCGGGCCACACTGTTTCCACCGGTGGAGAGGGAGTCGGGCCCCAGAGTGATTTGCATGGTTTCCGGGACCCAAATGGTTTTATCGAGGAGGGTTCCCTGGATATAGGAGCGGACGTCAAAGAGAGGATCTCCGGGAATGGAGGCCTTCACAAACCCGAGCCCGTCCACGGGATCCAGTATAACCGTGCGGTCCGATGGTTCATCGTTTACATGGATATTCTTGCCTCCCTTGATCTCCAGCGTGACCAGCTCGTCGGAGGTGAACATACTGCCCCGTTCGGGAGAAGAAATGGAGATCACGCGCTCTTCTGTACAGGACGCCAAATAGAATAACGGGAGCACCAGCAGCAATGTTGAAATAAAATGACGCATGGGTTTTCCTTCTTTGCTGTTCGCAGAAAATGGAAGGGGGGCTTCCCGGGGACAGGAAAAAAATCCTTGCACTTTCTGTCAGATCTTTCGTAAGTTGAGAACCAAACAACCAGTAGACTCACAAGGAGTTTCCCATGGAAAAGTATCTGGAGCAAGTGGAAAAGCTTTTATCGGAAAATGAACTTTCCGAGAAATATCATTGTAAAATTAAAGACAACTCAATGCTGCGAGTCATCGACATTGAATCTAAAAAGCGTGTTTTTGTAAAAGAGGAGTTGTGCGAAAAATATATTGGCTTCCTGAAAGAATCAAAGGACAACTTCGACCTCCAGTTTTCCATGGTCAATGACAATAACTACCTTGAGATTCCCTGAGGCGCTGATGCACGGTTCTGTACACTGAGTCAGGGTGTACTCCGGTGCCTGATCTATGGGATTTATTGAGATTTATTCTGTCCCTTTGTGGAGTTGACTGCCCATTGAATTTTCAGGGGGCGGTGAGGCCTCGCAACTTTCGCAGGGACCTGCGCTGATTCCTTTTCCAACCATCTTCCTGTGTGGTATGATTCCCGATTGTTTCACCGGAAACCTCTAACGATGCATAAAGATATCCTCTTCCTCGTACTTGCGTATAAACAACGGTTCATCAGCCTTGATGAATTCGCAGGTATCGGGGATGAGTGGCGCGCCAACCCGGGCGCCAACCTCTTCCGTATCCTCATCGCCAAGCTCAGTTCCAAAGATTTCAACAGCCTCAGGGAGGCACTTATTGATCAACTCAAGCGCTTTAACGATGATCCCGAGCGGGCTGTGCGGAGTGTGGGCGGTATGGGGATCGTCACAAAGCATTTTGGGCCGTGGGATAAGCTCCATCGGGTCAGCGAGGAGAACTGGGGAGTCCAGACAATCATCGACGAGGATTCTGATTTTGAAGAGATAAGGAACTCTCTTTTGAGTGAATCTCCCCGGATTCGCCCCTCTCTTGATGAACCCGAGGATGAGACTACGGATTTTGTGCTCTCGAGAGCACCAGAGCCCCCCGCCTTTGTGCCGCCTCCCTGGGATTCCCAGGAAGAGGACGAGACCAGCCAGTTCAAACCTGGTCAGCCCCTTCCCCCTGACGACGATGAAGATGACGAGACCCGGAATTATAAACTGCTCCAGCCAAAAGAAGATCAGGGGCAGGAGGCGGAAGATTTTGCAAGGGAACACGATGGGCACAGCATCTTTGATGAGACCCGGGATTTTCCCAAGGGGCCATCCGTACCCCCGAGACCGGTGGACTCTCAGGGGGAGATCATACTCAACAGGATCAACAGGGATTCCGAGAGGCATGATCTGAGCGGTAATGTGCCATGGGTCATTGAAAGTGACGGGTTCTCCAACTTAATAGAAGAGATGGACGAGCGGATCCACATCAGTGTTCAGGAGCAGGATCTCATTGAGGTCAATCGCCATCTGTCTCCGGTTCCCCAGGCGGGAGCGCCCTATCCTCCCCCACCTCCCCCGCCTCCCGATGTTCTGGTGGATCTCGGTGTCTCCCGGGAGGAGCCGGGACGGTACCATATTCGCGGAGAGAAATACCGGGGCTCCATCGGTCGCATCCTCATCGGTACCGATACCCATATTGGCCGGGAGGTGGCCATCAAGGAGTTGATTATTCCCGGGTCTCCAGCCGACGACGGGGTCGTGATCAATGGCCGCAAACCACTCAAGGACAGCGCTAACATCCGGTTTCTCCGTGAAGCCCGCCTGGCGGGGCAGCTCCAGCATCCCTCGGTTATTCCCATTTACGAGATAGGCAAACGCATTGATGGTTCCCTCTATTACACCATGCGGCATGTTAATGGAAAGAATCTTGGTGATTCCATCTTCCAGGCCAAAAGTCTGGCGGCTCGCCTCAAACTGCTCCCCCACTTCCTCGATCTCTGCAACGCCATAGCCTATGCCCACTCTCAAGGGATTATCCATCGGGATATTAAGCCCGACAACATTATGATCGGTGAGTTCGGTGAGACGGTGGTTCTGGACTGGGGTCTCGCAAAGATGCGCACCGGCGATGATCCCGGGGGGCGGCGAATCGCAGCCGAGATCCAGAAACTCACCCAGGGGGATGCAAACACCATCGCGGGTCAGGCGCTGGGAACTCCGGCCTATATGCCTCCGGAACAGGCCCGGGGTGAGGTGAATAAGATAGATGAGCAGTCCGATGTCTACTCGCTGGGGGTGGTGCTCTTTGAGCTCCTGGTCGGGAGTCCCCCCTGGTCCGGCAACGTGTATGATGTTCTCCATAAAGTTGTTCATGAGCCGGTCCCGGACATCAGCATGCTTCAGCCTGCGGCTCCCAGGTCGCTGGTGCGGCTTGCCACCGCCGCTCTGCAGAAAAACAAGGCAGCGCGACTGCGCAGCGTGAATGATCTGATCGACGGACTCGAAGAGTACCTCTCGGGAGAAAAATCCGGGGGTCAAAAGCCCATTGACATGTTTGCTTCCCTTTTTGCCAACAGGAAAAAGGCGGTGCTCGCAGGGTTGAGTGGTGTTGTGCTGCTCTTTGTGATCCTGGGGGTGCTTTTCTTCTCATGGCAGGGTCAAAAAGATCGGGCACAGTCGCTTCAGTCACGTGTGGTCTCTTCCGAGGGGCAGCGGTTGCTCTCCCATTTTCTTATGGCACAGGCTTTCAACGAGATCTCTATTCGCATGGAGAACGACAGCCAGTTCGCCGCCGCCCAGATCTACGCCTCCTCCTCGCTCATCCACAATCCCACTCATGAAAAGAGTCCCTGGTTTCAAAAAGGATTCGGGATAAAACACCATCAGGCCCAGCAGGTCAACACCGAGGCATTCTCCAGGCTCTACCGCACAAATTTTGCCCTCTCGCTCTCACTGGAATCCATCGCCAGGTTCAACTCGTCTCTGGTCAAGTTGGCGGTCTCTCCCCAAAAGAATATTGCGGCGGTGGGCTGTTACGACAACACCATCCGGATTCTGGACCTCAACGGCAAAAACAAACCGCTCATTCTGGAGGGGCATCGTGATCGTATCCACGGGCTCGATTTTTCCCCCGACGGCAACTTTGTGGTTTCCGCCGGATATGACAAGAGCGTGATAGTGTGGGATATCTCCCAGGGGAAAGCGAAGAATGTTCTGGAAGGTCACAAGGAGCGGGTCATTGATGTGGCCTGGTCCCCCGACGGAAAGACCATCGCATCCCTGGATTATTCCGGTGTGATTTTCCTCTGGGACGTGGACGAGAAGAAGCGCTCCGGTGTGATAAACGGGAAGAAGTATTATAAAATTTTTCGGATTCAGTTTACCAGTGACGGGAAAAATCTTGTGGCGGGAGCCATGGAGGACAATGTTCTTCTCTTTGAAGTGGGCCACAAGAGGCGCCTGATCCGCCGGATTAAGGGGTTTTTCCAGAGGATCAACGCCATCGCTGTCTCTCCCGACGGTCGTCGCGTAGTTGCCTGCGGGGATTCCAACACCATCGTCATGTGGGATCTTTTGACCGGAAAAATGCTCCACTCCCTGCAGGGGCACACGGCAACGGTCCTCGACGTGAAAATTTCCTCCGATGGCCGCAGGCTATACTCAGGGGGGCTCGATAACGCCATCAGAATCTGGGATATGGAGACGGGGGCAGGATTGTACACTATCAGCGCCCACAAGGAGCGTGTCTATGGTGTGGCGCAGCTGGCGGACAATGTCCGCATCGCCACGGCAAGTTGGGACAACACGGTGAAGATCTGGAAGATGCAGAGGAGCGCCATTCTGCCGGTGCTCAAGGGACACAGCGATTATATTGTCAAAGCTGCCTTCTCTCCCGATGGCCGATATATTGCCTCCTCCAGCTGGGACCGCTCCGTTCGTATCTGGGATGGGAAACTGGGGACCAACCTGGTGCATTTCAAAGGATTCGCCGACAAAGTCTGGGCGGTGGCCTGGTCCCCCGACGGCAAGAAGCTCGCTTCCTCCTGCTGGGACGGCAGCATTACCCTCCTCGACGCGGAAAACGGGCAGGTCATCAAACGACTGGTGGCTCATAAGGATCGGGTCTTCGGGATCGCCTGGTCCCCCGACGGAGGGAAACTCATCTCCTCCTCAAAGGACAACACGGTCATTATCTGGGACGTGGAATGGGGACGTCCGCTCCACACGCTGAAAGGGCACAGTGACAGTGTGCGAAATGTCGCGGTGTCACCACGGGGAGGGCTCATCGCTTCAGTGTCCAAAGATATGACGGTTATCATCTGGAATCTCTCAGGGAAGAAGATTCGGACCATCAATGCCCACAAGGGTCTGGTGAGTGGCGTGGATTTCTCCTCCGACGGATCATTGCTGGCCACCTCCTCAAAAGACAAGATGGTCATGCTCTTCGAGAGCGCCACTGGCAAGAAGATACGGGAGTTCAAGGGACACGAGGCCTGGGTCAACACAGTACGTTTTTCCCGGGATGACAACTACCTCACCACCGCCTCCGATGATCACACCGTGCGGGTTTGGAAAGCCTCAACGGGAAAAATGCTGCTGGTTCTACACGCCACAAGAGAATCCATCTCTGCCGAGTTTTCCCCGGACGGGAAAACGCTGCTGTATGGCGATGGCAACTATGTGCGGATGGTTCCCCTTGATTTCTCCGTGGCGGATAAAAACCCCCGGGAACTGCTGGAAGCGATTCAGCGAAGGTCGGGTCTTAAACTGGAGGGCTTCCTCATTGAAGTGCAGGAGCCAGATGCGCTCCTGAAATGATTGCCCTGAAATAAATTAGTGAAGTCAAACGACTATTGTTCGGGGGGATCAAGGTTGGGAACCATGTAGACATCTGTTTCCCTGTTGGATGAACGTTTTCCCGATCGCGCCGGGTCGATGGGGATGGTCTTCATGTACTCTTCGAGTTGGGGAATGAGTTGACTGAAGTGTTCCTCCACGAGCTTATCGATGATTTGTTCAACACTGAGTTTCTGCATGAGCGAGATGGTTGAGAGTCGCTGCATGGTTATCGGAGACAGGGTGAGGGGAGTGGGCTGAGAATTCATGGTACTCCTTTTCGAGTAATGATCTCTCAAATTGATGCCGTTGTAAAGGGGTGGGTTTGGAAAAAGAATCGGTGACTGTCCTCCCTCAGAACTGACCGGTACTGAGAAGGACAAGGGTGCATGCTTCCATGGTCTCGATATTGTTTTCTCTGAACCTGGCGGCAATCTGTGGCGACTCTGTCCCCGGATTGAAAATAACCCTTTTGGGTGAGAGGGCAAGGATCTCGGGCACCATGGTGGCGAGAATTGCCGGTTTTACGTAGATGGTCAATGTGTCGACAGGCCTCGGAAGCGCATCGATGGTTTTCATGACGGGCACGCCCTCTATCTCGTTCAGTGAGGGGTTGACAGGGAGGGGAGTGTGTCCATGTTCCGCAAGCATTTTCAAGGCCTTGTATGAATAACGCTCGGGGTTGGTGCTGGCTCCCAGGATGGCGACGGTTTCGTGTTTTTCCATGAAGAGAATCCTCCTTTTCATTGCAGTATAATCATTGGACGTCTTCTGCCAACGGGGAACAGGGGGAATGATCGGAAATTGCGTTTTCAAGCACCAATCCATTATCGTTGACGGGAATTGAATTATCTGGGAAAGTCCTTCCATGAAACGGTTGCTCGGAATACCTCTCTTAGTCATCTCTTTGGTTATGCTCGGGTTATTGGTCAGGACCAGCTCGGGGATTGTGATGAAAATGCTCGACAAGGGTTTTACTCCCTTTTATGCGCTGGGAATCATCGCCCTCTTTTTCTTCTGGATCACCCTCTTTGGTGCCTTTTTGAAGACAGGCCTCTCCCTTTTGGCGCCCCACAAATATTCCAAAACGGTTATCGCCGCCCGGGATCTTGAAATTATTTATCGCCTTCACATTGAAGGTGGCGGAATCTTACCAGGTGGACAGCCAACGGAAGTCCCCTACGAAAGTTACACCGACCAGCAGCTCGTTGGTATTTACGATAATATAAAACAGGAGGACGTTCCCCTGCGCTATGCCCACCTTCTGCGGGTCATCAAAGATCGGGTGGAGGCCAAAAG
>JAHJLU010000442.1 GCA_018821745.1 Myxococcota bacterium
CCACCGTCACCGCGTCCCGCTCTCTGACAAGGGGGAGCGAGATGTGAAACACGGAGCCTCCCCTGAGGGTGGACTCTACCCCGATGCGTCCGCCATTCTGGTGGACGATGCCGTAAACCGTGGAGAGACCGAGCCCCGTTCCTTTCCCCTCTTCTTTGGTGGTAAAGAAGGGCTCGAAAATCCGGTCGATGGTGGCCTGATCCATGCCGGTGCCCGTGTCACGCACGCTGATACACAGGTACTCTCCCGTGGCTCCCCCGGGCTGGGACTCCACGGTCCCGGGATGGGGATCATCGCAGGTCTCCATGGAGAACCTCAGGACACCACCCGTCGGCATGGCGTCCCGGGCGTTGACGGCCAGGTTGACCAGCACCTGGTCCATCTGGACGGGGTCGATTCGGATGAAGCCCAGCCCCTCGGTGATGTTGAACTCCAGGGTGATGTCTTCACCGATGAGGCGCTGGAGCATATTCTGTGCGCGCACCATGAGGTGGCAGGGATCCACGACCCGGGGCTCCACGAGCTGTTTCCTGGAGAAGGCCAGGAGTTGATCCGTGAGGGAGGCGGCGCTGTCTCCCGCCTTGATCACCTCGGCGATGCTGGAGGCGAGGGGACTGTGGGGGGGGAGGTTGTCCTGGATAATCTCCGAGTATCCCAGAATGACCGTGAGCATGTTGTTGAAGTCGTGGGCGATGCCGCCCGTGAGACGTCCCAGGGACTCCAGCTTCTGGGTCTGGCGAAAACGTTCCACGCTGGCCGCCAGCTCCTTTTTGGTCTCGATGATCTCGGAGATGTCACGGCTGACCCCCGCCAGCCGATACACACCACCCCGGGAGTCAAAGATGGGATACACACGCTCGTTCACGGTCCTCCGCTGGTTTTGGGAGTCAATGATCTCGTAGGTGTACTCCCTCAATTTGTCCACGGGTGCTGTCAGCACATCGGGATTTTCAGGCGCCAGCCGGTCGTTCCACAGCTGTGGCGAATCGATGACCCGCACCGGATCCACATCAAAGACGGTCTCAAAGGCGGGGCTCACGTAGTGGATCCGCGAGCGGTCAGGGGAGCAGAGCCAGAAGGCCTCGTCAATGGCATGGGTGAGCTGTGCAAAACGCTCCTGGGAGTCTCTGAGCTCCGTATAGCGGGAGTCGAACTGTGTGATCATCTCGTCGTAGTGACGGGTATCCCTGGAGTGAAAGCGCCGGTGGTAGAAGAGCTGGAACCACCCTGCCGCAAGGAGGCCTCCCAGTGCCCCTGCGCCACAGGTGAGGCCCAGGGAGTCGAACCCCGCCCCGAAGGCGTGGGAGAGGGCACCCAGCGCGGCTCCTGTGAGCATTCCCATGAGGGCTGTCCGTTTGAGCCGGACCACGTCTTTGTAGACCACACGGTAGACACAGGCATCGGAGGGGTGCAGCGGATCGTGCATGCACTGCTCATGGAACACCAGCGCTCTGGGCAGGCCCCAGATGAGGGGGATGTTCTCCAGGTACCCCATGCGGTTGTGGCAGAAGCCAGGATTGTCTTTGTGCCCGTCGAGCATGGAGAAGGAGAGGACGGTCATTCCCGGCTCCTTCTCCACCACCCGGGTTTGGGTGACCAGGTTGAACTTTTTGACCTGGCTGGTGCTCAGGGAGTAAAAGGCCATGGGATCGCCGATGACTCTGATGGCGTGCCACAGTGGCCCCAGGGCCTCGCGGGAGGCACCTTGCCGGCCCGCTTCCCGGTAAAAATTATAAAACGGGTGGTCCATGGGCGGGAGCCCGGTGAGGCCGTAAACATCCCTGGCTGTCTCGCTGACCCAGGCGTGGGCGGCGTCAAGGGAGACCCACCCGCCGGGGTTTTGCAGATACTCCGGTGTGAGCCCGATGGCGCGGAGAATTCTGGTGGCTGTCTCCTCACCGTGGACCCGTGCCGAATGCAGCCAGATGGGAAGCATGACACGGTTGCTGATGTGGGGGGCGGTGAGGTCAGGGGGGATGAATGTTGGGGGTTGTTGCATAGCTCGTCGGGATTATAACGCATCGGGTGCACGGGCGCAATCATCAAACACCTGCCAGAGCCTTGTGAGCCAACCATCCGACGCTTTCGCCAGCTTCTCCTGTTGAGATTGGGAGAGTCCGCCGTGGAATTCCCAAAAAAGCACGGGAGGAGGTTCTTGATTGTCAAGGCTGGAGCTCTCTCGTATAGTGGGCCCGTGACTACCATGAAAGAACTGGACCCCCGCCTCATTCAGAAGAGCATGCAACTCAGGAACTCATCGTTTTTCCACGATATTTCCACTGAGGTGCTGGTGGAGATTGCCCGCCTCGGGGAGGAGCTGCTCCTGGAATCCGGGGAGGTGCTCTTTACCGAGGGGGACCCCGCCGACGGGCTTTACTTCCTCATGGTCGGGGAGCTTGATGTCCTCATGGGCAAAAAAGTGGTGAACAAGGTCTCCGAGGGAGAGGTCATCGGCGAGATCGCGCTGCTGGATTCGGGGCTTCGGTCTGCCAGTATCCGGGCCCGGGGCAATGCGACCCTGCTTCGTTTCTCCCAGGGGCTCTTCGATGAAGTCATGGAGGAGTATCCCCAGGTGGCCAAGCAGGTGCTCAGAACCCTGGTGGAGCGGATCCGCGGCCTGACTACCTATATCGCGGAAAAAGAGACCATGTAGCTGCAGTCCCGGTGATGTTCTGTGGGTTTCCCTCATGCTGCTGTCATCTGCTGTGCACGATCTTGTTTTCAATCTGATCTGCTGCGACTCACTTCAGTGAAGGACTTCGCAGGGAACACGTCAGTAAAATTGATTCGTTGTGATTAGAAGAGATTGATAGTGAAAGGGGAGCGTTGGAACTGGGATCAGGGGTTTCTGAGGGAGAGGAGAATTTCGGCCAGCTCCATGGGGTCATCGGCGAGATAGTCCGGTGAGAGCGCCGCCACCTGCGCGGGTGTGCGGTATCCCCAGGTGACCCCC
>JAHJLU010000443.1 GCA_018821745.1 Myxococcota bacterium
GAATAACCTAAATAATGTTAACAACGTGAACAATACGACCGTTGACATGCCCTACGCCATAGTTGACACCAATCAGACCAGTTGTTACGGGGAGACCCTCGCCATGGGCTGTGTCGAGCCCGCGGTGCCCTTCGGTGGGCAGGATGCCCAGTACCTGGGGTACCAGCCCGGCTACACGGACAACTCAGACGGGACTGTCAGCGACGCAGTGACCGGGCTCATGTGGATAAAGAGTCCCGATATGGATGGTGACGGGGTCATTGATGCCTCCGACAAGCTCACCTGGAGTGAGATCCAGGCCTACCCCGAGACACTCAATGCACAGGGGTTTGCCGGATACAGCGACTGGCGGCTGCCCACCATCAAGGAACTCTATTCGCTGATCCTCTTCTCGGGGACCGATCCGTCCAGCGGAGACGAGAGTAACCTCATCCCCTTTATCGACACGGATTACTTCGATTTCGCCTATGGGGACGCTTCCGCCGGGGAGCGCACCATAGACAGCCAGTATGCCTCCTCCAATATCTACGTGGGGCCCACCACCGTGGAAGACCTGCTCTTCGGGGTCAATTTCGCCGACGGCCGCATCAAAGGCTACGGCCTCACCATGAACAATCAGGAGAAGACTTTTTTGCTTATCCTGGTGCGGGGGAACACCTCCTACGGCGTGAATGATTACGTGGACAACGGGGACGGGACCGTCAGCGATCGCGCCACGGGGCTCATGTGGGCACAGGATGACAGCGGCGAGGGAATGATCTGGGAGGACGCGCTGGCCTACGCGCAGCAGATGAACGCCGTGGAACATCTGGGCTACAGTGACTGGAGGGTCCCCAACATCAAGGAGCTCCAGTCCATCATCGATTACACCCGCTCCCCTGAGAGCTCAGACTCGCCCGCCCTTGACCCGGTCTTCAACGCCACCTCCTTTATCAACGAGCTGGGCGAGGAGGACTGGCCCTTTGTGTGGTCTTCCACCACCCACGTGGGCAGCAACGGGTCTGCCGCTGCAGCTTCCTATGTGGCCTTCGGGAAAGCCCTGGGCTACATGAACGGGAACTGGATCGATGTTCACGGCGCCGGTGCGCAGCGCAGCGATCCGAAAAACGGGGATCCCGCAGACTATCCAACGGGCTTCGGACCCCAGGGTGATGCCATCCGCATCTTCAACTACGTGCGTCTGGTGCGTGGCGGGGCGACCTCTGACGACTCCGTGCTGGCCCCTCAGACCTGTGGCAACGGAGAGTGCGACGCCGGGGAGACCCTGGCGATCTGTCCCGAGGACTGCCAGAGCCCTTCTGTCTGTGGTGACAGTGTGTGTGCTGCCGATGAGACCACAGTGACCTGTCCGGCAGACTGCACCGTCGAAGGACCTGTCTCCTGCGAGACCCAGGCGGACTGTGACGCCCCCGGCGGTTGCCCCGACGAACTCACCGAGGGCTGCACCTGCTCCGACACCCCCGACGGCAGCAAGCTGTGTGTCCCCAACTGCAACACCGCCGAGGACTGCCCTCCCGGCCCCGGCGGGGCAACCATGACCTGCAACCCCGAAGGCCTCTGCGTCCCCCAGTAGTTGACCCTCCCGCCCGCTTCTCTGACTCCCATGTTCCGACCCCTTGTAAAGCACTGGGAACCCCTGTCCCATTCAATGGATCCAGTGGATGTGCCCAGGATTGTTATATTGATATGGTAAGGGAAAGAGTCAGGAGAGTGGGTCGGTCGGTGGGCTCCCTTGGTCGGACAGTCGGCGGAGATGTTCTCTCAATCCATCAAGAAGAAAGGGTTTCTGCAGAAATGCCGTGGCGGGTTCCGACAGCTCGGTACCCAGGGCCTCATCATCGAAACCGCTGATGAACAACACGGGCAGGTCCGGGCGAATCCGGCGCAGCTGTCGAAGGCAGGCGGGACCATCGCACAAGGGCATCATGACGTCGATCACTGCCATGGCAAAGCCGTCGGGATCCTGCTGGAAGAGGCGGATTGCCTCTTCTCCGTCTTCTGCACACACACACTCGAAGCCGATGGCGTTAAGGAGTTTTTCCGTGATTTTCCGGGGAGCACTTTCATCGTCGGCCAGAAGTATGGTCCCCGAGCCACGCCATGCACCCGAGGTTCCCGCGGATTTCTTTGGGGAAATCATCTGCACTGGTGAGACCGGGAAAATGACCCTGATGCGCGTCCCGATGCCTGGACCGCTCTTTACGTGGAAGGCGCCACCATGACCGCGGACAATCCCCCGCACTGCGGCCAGCCCCAGACCCCGTCCCGTGAACTTGGTGGAGAAGAAGGGCTCGAATATTCGCTTCCGGACTTCCTCACTCATGCCACAGCCGTCATCCTCCACCTCCACAAAGACGTAGTGGCCCGGTAACAGGTGCTCTCCCATGATATGACGGCTCAACAGCGCCTTCCCCAGGGTGGCCTCACCGGTCCTGACCGTGATGAGCCCGGAGCTGCTGCCCAGGGCCTCGGAGGCGTTGGTGACCAGATTCATCACCACCTGCCGCATCTGGGAGAAGTCGCCAGACATATAGGGGAGCCCCGGTGTCAGTTCCCGAACCAGTTTCACGCGCCGGGACACCGTGATGTCGAATAGCCGGGGCAGGTCGTTGATCAGGGTGTTGAGGTCCAGGGCCTGTTTCGACAGTTTTCTGCGTCCCGAGTAGTCCAGCAGCTGCCGGCACAGATCCGCCGCCTGTTCCGCCGCGTGGAAGATTTCTGCCACATGAAGTTCCATCTGCTCTGATCCGGTCACCCCGTCGCGCAGGAGCTCCGTGTTGCCAATGATTGTTGTCAGGAGGTTGTTGAAATCGTGTGCAACACCACCCGCAAGCACGCCAAGGCTCTCCAGCCGCTGGGCGTCGTGCAGCTGCTCCTCGAACTCCAGCCGCTCTCTGAGGGCCTCGACCCGCGCGGTCACGTCGGTCACGGTTGTCTGAACCGCAGGATAACCATCGTACTCAATCATGGAGGATCGCAGCTCTACCCATTTGGGTTCATGCCCTGGAACCTGAACCCGGAGCTCGGCGCGCCCGGGGACCGGATCACGTTCCCGCTGCCCCGAGAGCCGGGCCAGTGCTGCCTCCCTGTCTTCGGGGTGGAACCGCTGGACCAGAACCTGGGGATTACGGTCCAGCAGCGACTCTTTGGGTTGTTCCAGCAACTGAAGCAGTGCAGGGTTCAGGAGGATCATTCTAAGAGGGTCTCCCGCACAAACCACGAACCCCTGGTGGGAGCTCTCGATGAGGGTTTTCCATCGTTTTTCCGAGGCGGCCAGAGCGAGTGTCTTTTTCTTGAGTTCCGTGATGTCCCGAGCCAGGACGAGGAACTCCTCCTCCCCGGTCTGCCCGTTTTGTACCAGGAACGCGCTATGATAGACCCAGCGGTCCTTGCCCGTGAGTGTCCGGTAATGGTACTCCAGGTCACGGACAAAGCCATGCTCCAGGGTCAGGCTGCGCAGAGAGCGCGGCTCTTCCACGTATTGCATCAGGTCGGCGATGTTGCGGCCGAACATCTCCGATGCATCACGGACCTGGTCACCGATGTCCAGCAGTCGGAGCACTCCATCGTCTATATACACCAGGGTCCCGTCCATCCGATACCGATAGATGCCCACATTGGCGAAGTCCATTGCCTCGGCCCTGAGCTGCGCCAGCGCCTCTACCTTCAGCGGAAAGATATCTTTTTTGCCGCCTGAGTCATTTTCACGGTTCATTGGTTGTCCCCCCTGTTTTTGCCATGACAGGCGCGCCCTGTGTACCAGTGTCTGCGACCGTGAACCCACGATCTCGGTGCCTCCAATATGTGCCATATTGACCGCTGCTACTGCTGATTCAGCCAGCCCCGCTCCGGCACGGGCCAGGAAGGCGGCGCCCAGCAGCGTGGCATCGACCTCCCAGCATCTTGTCAGTGGCCTGTCGAGCACGCCCGCGATGGTTTCAATCAGCACCGGGCTTCGTGAGCCGCCCCCAGCAGTTTTCAGTTGCCCAAAACCAACCTGCTGCTCGACGGCCATGACAGCCCGGGCTATGCCGAAGGAGAGTCCCTCGAACACGAGCGCGGCGCCCAGATCGGCATCGGTAGTGAGGGCAGTCACGGGCACATTTTGTTGTGGCTCCCACAGAGGTGCCCCGGGGGAAATGGTGCGCCGGGAGGCCGCTTCGGCCAAGGCGGACACGGATTCGAATCCAAGATTTCGGGCCTCCTGCTCGAGGACCACTCCGAAAGAACCGATGAAGACCTCGAGCACCCAGTGGTTGGGGATGACATGGGGCAACATGATGGACCCTTCCACTGGCACGGAGAAGTCCTCCACGGGAATCATCACCGCGGCGGAAGTCCCCAGGCTGATCAGTGCTTCACCATGCGACACTATCCCGGCACCCAGCAGGGCACAGGGCTGATCTCCACCGGCGATTATCAGGGGAATGCCGGCTTCAAGACCCGTGGCGGCAGCGGCCACAGGGCTCAGAAAACCGGCGACGGTTCCAGCCATTGCTACTCCGGGGAGGCTCCGGGGGGTCACCCCTGCCAGGGACAACAGCTCCTCATCCCA
>JAHJLU010000444.1 GCA_018821745.1 Myxococcota bacterium
CGCTCCGAGAGGCCGAGGAAATATCCCCTTTCATTTTCCACCGATTTAACTACTATGGGCCACGGGTTTGGTGTGCAGGTTCCCATTGAAGTGCCGCGTAAAACCCCTGAAAATGGCAAAATAATATGGATCGAAACGAACTAAAACTTGTCGGCCGTGAGCGTGAACCGAGCCTGGAAACACAGGTCCTGGAAATCTCCAGTGGGCAAGGAAACACGCACTGGCTGTTTTTCCTCTCCTTTTTCTTTTTCATCATTGCGGTCACATTTTTTGTGGCCGGGACAGGGGGATTGTTTCCTGATATCCTCACAAAAAACGACATAGGAAAGAGGCCTAAAAAGGCCATTCTGGCTACCCGTTCCTTTACCTTTCTGCCCGATGAGGAGTTGCTGAGAAAAAAATCCGAGGAGGCCGCGCTCAATGTCAGGGCCGTCTATTCTTCAAGAAACAATGGATGGCTTGATATCTGGCATCGGCAGATAAGTTTTGGATTCCGGGCCATTAAAGATCCCATCTTCCGGGAAAAAGAAGATCTTGCGCGGCTTCGGTTCAACGAGCTCGCGGGAATATCCCTGGACAAGGTCACTTTCTGGTCCCTGAGCAACTCTGTAGGATACGATCGTTTAAAGAGTATCCTCCAGACCCTCTTTACAAATGTACTCAAAGACCAGTTGCTGGTGAGAGACATTGAAGCGCTCAGAGCCAAGCACCCGGGCGGAATTGAGGTGCTGGTCTATAACAGGGAAGGGACTGCGGTCGGCGAGAAGCCCACACGGAGAATTATCCCCAGTACATTCAAAGAACTCCTTGATCTTAACCAACTTTCGGCGAAGTTCCTGTCAGAGATCGAGACCCGTTACTCACTGGGCGACAAAGATAACCTGGACCGTGACGCGAGGAAGGCTATTCATACCGTCTCCATGGCCCTGATTGCCGCACATCTCGCCGGGGGTAAAGGGGGACAGTACGGGCTCGGGATAGTATACCGGCCAGAGCTCACAGAGAAGCGCCGCATCGACGTGAAAAAGCAGGTCACGGCCCAGCCGCGTGTTTTCAACAAGGGTGATGTCATCGTCAGAGTCGCCGAGCCCATCAGCCTGGAGACGGTCAAAATTTTCAGGACCATGGTCCCGACGATCTCCATCCGTATTTTCAGTTTCCTGGGCGATTTTTTCTTTATTGCTTCGTTTTTCCTCATTATCGGGTGGTTTGCCACGCTGAAATTCGGGGGGCGCCGTGGCGTCATCAAAGACTTCTATGCGGCGGGGCTGCTCTTTCTTTTATTCCTTGGGATGGTCAAAGGCTCATGGTATCTGGTAAACGGCATGGTCAGTGATCCCGATCCCATGCTCTATCCGGCGGTCTTTCCCGCAGCGGGGGGAGCCTTCCTTATTAAGGTACTCATGGGGAACCGGTTCGCCGTCTTTTTCTCCATCGCCATCGGTTTTCTTGCTACCTGGGCCATCGGGGCCCCTGTGCCTGTTGCGCTCTTCTATTTTCTTACGGGGCTTGCAGCAGCGGGCGCTTCAGACCGTGTCGAACACCGGTATGTGATCTGGAAATCGGGGTTCATGATCATCGGGATCAACCTGTTCCTCATTCTGGTTCTCAGAATGGTCAATGGAGATCTCACCAAAACCTCGACGTTATGGTATCTGCTCTGCGGAGTGGGTGGCGGAGTCCTCCTGGGCGTGCTCATGTCGGCCTTGCTGCCCATAGTTGAGTACCTGGGGGATTATATCACCGACATCAAGCTCCTGGAGTTGACCAACACAGATCACCCGCTTCTTCAGGAGCTCAACGAGAAGGCCACCGGGACCTATATGCACTCCCAGACGGTTGCCCAGCTTGCATTCAGCGCGGCAAAAAAGGTTGGTGCCAACGCGCTCCTGGTGAAGGTGGCGGCGTTTTATCACGACGTGGGAAAGACCCGCCAGCCACGCTTCTTCATTGAAAATCAGGCGGGGGAGAATCCCCATGACAAGCTCAAGCCCTCCATGAGCGCCCTGGTAATCAGGAACCACATCAAAGATACCCGGGAGATCCTGGAAAAGGCAGGGATACCCAAGCTGGTCATAGATATCGCCTCCTCTCACCACGGGAGCACCCTCATTGAATATTTCCACAACAAGGCGAAGTCCCAGTCCGGTCCCGAAGAGGTGGTCAGTGAAGACGATTATCGCTACCCCGGCCCCATTCCCCAGACCAGAGAGGCGGGAATCCTCATGCTGGCCGATACGGTTGAAGCGGCTGTGCGCAGCAGGGTAGCCTCGATTCAGACAAAGCCCAAAGACAACAAGGCCCCCCAACAGTTCGATGTGAACACCATCAAGGCGGTGGTCCAGTCTATCATCAACAAGAAGTTTACCGATGGGCAGCTGGATGCCTGTGAGTTGACCCTGAGAGATCTCAGTATCATCGCGGGCAGCTTTATCACCACCCTCAGTTCCATCCATCACGAGCGTGTGTCCTATCCCGGACAGGGAGAAAAAGTCAATGTCCCTCGCCGTCCTTCACAAGCCTATGCAGTTGTCGAAAAAAAGCCGGAGGGAGAAGCTCCGAAGGAGGGCAAAAAGGCTCCTCAAAAGCCTAAATCTCACTGAGAGCGAGGTGACCATCGTTCTGTGCGATGACGCCTTTATTGCAGCGCTCAATTCGCAGTGGCGGGGGATCCCTTCCCCCACCGATGTGCTCTCGTTTCCCCAGGTGAGCCCTGGGGAGATCGCCTCCTTTCTGACCGGAAAAACTGCAGCACCTCCCCTTCTGGGTGATATCGTCATCTCACTGGAGACCGTTGAGCGACGCGCTCAAAAGACTGATTTTCAAGAGATCGAGCGACTTTTTATTCATGGATTGGCCCATTTGCTTGGGCATGATCACATTGAGGACCATGAAGCC
>JAHJLU010000040.1 GCA_018821745.1 Myxococcota bacterium
ATCTCAGGGCCGGGCGCGATATGAAAGAGTACGGGCTGATCGTCATCGGGACAGGAGCTGGCATGAACGTCGTGGACCCGGCTCTCGAGCGCGGCTGGAAGGTGGCGCTCGTTGAGGAGGGCCCGCTTGGCGGGACCTGTCTCAACAGAGGCTGCATCCCCTCCAAGGTCCTCATCGCCGCAGGGCGAAAGCTCGAGGATGCCCGCAGCGGAACGTTCTGCGGGATCACCGGTGGTGACGCCCTCGCCATGGACCTTCCGAAGCTCATGGAATACAAACAGAGCGTGGTGGCAAAACTCACGGGCGGTGTGCGCCAGCTGGTGAAAGCCCAGGGCACAACCATCATCGAGGGCACCGCCCGCTTTTCCTCTCCCAACGAGGTGGTCGTCACCCAAAAAGAGGGCGAGTGCACGGTATCCTTTAAAAAAGTCATCGTTTGCAGCGGCTCCGAGCCCGTGGCCCTCCCCTTCCTCCCCGTGGACAACGAGACCGTCATTGATTCAAAAAAGGCGTTGGACCTGACCGCCATCCCCGAGTCCCTCATGGTCATCGGCGGCGGCGTCATCGGCCTTGAGCTGGGGCAGTTCTACGCGCTCCTTGGTACACAGGTGACCGTGGTGGAGGCCATGGAACAGATCCTCCCGGGCATCGACAACGACTGCGTGAAGGTCCTCGCACGTTCCCTCAAGAAGATGGGGATAACCCTCCACACCTCCACCAAAATCCTCAGCGCCGAGAAGACCCCCACGGGGATGCTGGCGAAGCTGGAGGGCAAAAAAGGCATCATGGAGGTCGAGGCGCAAAAGATCCTGGTCACCGTGGGCCGCCGCCCCCTGTTCAAGCACCTGAACCTTCATGAGGCCGGCCTGGAGATTGCGACACCCTATGTCCCCGTGAACGAACGCATGGAGACCGCCATCCCCCATATCTACGCAGCGGGAGACATCACGGGGAACCCGCTCCTGGCCCACCGCGCCTCGGCTCAGGCCGAAGTGGCCGCGGAGAACGCCTCGGGCCATGCCGCTGTGTATCGCCCCCTGGCAGTCCCCGCCGTGTGCTACACCACCCCGGAGATCGCCACCGTGGGCCTCACCCCCGCGGAAGCGGCGGCCCGGGAGATCCCCGTCAAGACCGGCAAGATGATGTTCGGCGCCGTGGGCCGTGCCCTTGCGGGCGGACACGATCAGGGCTTTGTGCAGTACGTGGCCCACGCCGACACCGACGAAATTCTGGGCGCCCAGATAGTGGGCAATGAAGCCTCGGAGCTTATCTCCGAAGCGCTCCTTGCCGTAGAACAGCGGATCACGGCCCGTGCCCTTGGCAAAGCTATCCACGCCCACCCAACCCTTGGGGAAGCTGCCATGGAGGCCGCCCGTGCCATCCACGATGAAGCCATTCACATTGCCCCTCCACGAAAGAGGTAAAATAAATGATTCAGAGTATCGGCCTGCGCGCTATCCGTTTTGAAACGTCCATCGGATGCCTCCCCACGGAGTTCGAGAAGAAGACCCCCCTCGAGTGTGATGTCCTCCTCACCATCGAGCGTGAGTTCACGAACTTCGATTCCTACGACACCCTTGACCACACCTTTGACTACCGGCTCATCGAGACGATCCTGCTCGAGGTTGCCCGTACTCGCCACTTCAACATGATGGAGAGCCTGGGCCACTTGTTTTTACAGACGATCATTATCCGCTTCCCCTTCATCCGCAAGGGAACCATCACCCTGAGAAAACCCGGGGCCCTGGCCAGCGGCGCCATCCCCGAGGTGACCATGGTCTGGCCCGATGGGAGATAACACTCCTCCCGATTTCTCCCGGGGACAACACCTGGGACTGAGGATCTCCCTCTCCTTGGCCCTGGCGGTGATCGTCTACTGCGTCATGGCCCTGTGGGCCGGCTACGACGAGCTCACCACCCACCTGCGCTCCTTCCCCATGCAGTTGTTTTTGCTGGCCCTGGGGCTCTCCACGGGGAACTTTCTGCTGCGCTTCGTGCGCTACCACCTCCTGCTCCTGCAGAACGGCATCCGCGTCTCCCTGGGGAAAAACCTCCTCATCCACTTCGCGGGGCTCTCCCTCACCATGACCCCCGGCAAGGTGGGCGAGGCCATAAAGAGCTGGTTCCTTCACCTTTTGGGCCACAAACCCGTCAGCACGCTGCCCGTGGTGTTCATGGAGCGCTTCACCGACCTCTTCTCCGTGCTGCTCCTTGCCTCCTTCGGAGTCTTCACCCTGGGCCTGGGCGTGCCGGTCTTTGCCCTCTCAGGTTCGCTGCTCCTGGCGCTTGGCGTGCTCCTTACCACGGAGCGTGGAATCTCACTGCTGGGCAGCATCGCCGCAAAAACCCCCCTGATCCGGCGTAAAAGTGACGCCATCGCCTCCATTCTCCAGGGCGTAAAGGGTTACATGACCCCAAAAACCCTGACCATGACCCTCTTCTTCGGGGCTCTGGGCTGGGGGGCAGAAGCCGTGGCCTTTTATTACATCGCCCAGGGAGCGGGTCTTACCATCACGCTCTTTGACGCGGTCTTCATCTACTCCATCTCCACCCTGGCGGGGGTCGTCTTCCCCGGCGGTCTGGGAGGCATGGAGGGAATGATGGGGCTCCTGCTCATGGGTCGCGGCTCCCCCGGGGCAATAGTGACCAGCATCTTCCTCATTCGCCTTGCCACCCTCTGGTGGGCCACCCTGGTCGGCACCGGCGCCCTCATCACAGCCACCCTCACCATCCGCCCCACAAAAAAATAAGCGGCACTTCCATCAGGCCGCGTTGCTGTTTTTCCAGCGCTCCGGACTTCCCTATCACGTATATACATGCTACACTGACGCCAAATGGAAGACATCTACAACAGCAAAGCCAGCGAATATGTTGCGCAATATATGAAGCTTGAGCCTGCACAGGTCCACGCCTCCTGGTCTTCCTGCCTCCCCGATACCAGCTGCCGCGTGCTCGATGTGGGTACAGGTTCCGGACGTGATGCCCATTGGCTGGCCCAAATGGGCCACGAGGTTACCGCCATGGACCCGGCAAAAGAGATGCTCGCCCTGGCCATAAAGCACTATGGAGTTGAGAGTCCCGGCATTGACTGGAGGGTGGATAAGCTCCCGGAGTTAAACACCTTCAAAGAGGAGAAGGCGGAATACCAGCTCATCCTCGTGAGCGCCGTGTGGATGCACCTCACCCCTGACCAGCAGAAGCGCTCCCTGCGAAAACTCACCAACCTGCTCAGGCCTGGCGGGATTATCGTCATCACCCTGCGTGAGGGACCCTCTCTGGACCAGCGTGTGATGCACCGTGTCTGTGCAGAGGAGCTCAAGGGACTGGCCAGAGGCAACGCCCTGGAGATCCTGCATCAGACCTCCGCCGCGGATTCCATGGGCCGCCCCGAGGTGACGTGGCATACCCTGGTCCTGAGGCTCCCCGACGACGGAACAGGCGCCCTCCCGCTCCTGCGCCACATTATCGTCAACGATAATAAAACCGCCACCTACAAGCTCGTGTTGCTCAAGGTGCTTGTGCGAATCGCCAATAACGCCGCAGGAGCGGCACGCAGGGTGAACCCAGGGCAGGTGACCGTTCCCTTCGGACTGGTGGCGCTCTATTGGGTAAAGCTCCTCTACAGACCAGTCCTGGAACGGGGAATGCTGCAGCTTCCCAAAGGTAAAGAACTGAAAAACCAGCAGCATCTGCGAGCGCTTCCCGGTCATGATATTCATTTCGATGACCTGAAAACAGGGCAACGCTTTGATGGGCACAGAGCGAAGGCGCTGGTTGATGCGCTGAGAGAGGCAAGAAACCTCATCGCAAAAATGCCCGCCAACTACATAACCTTCCCGGGGATGAGCACCAGGGATCCGGTAGCTCCTCAAATCTTCCTGACAACCAGCCAGGCGTATTCCCCCCGTAAGGGGCCACTGCTGCTGGATGAAGTTTTTCTCTTCTCTCTGGGGACTTTCAACATCCCCATGCACATCTGGGATGCCATGACCCGATACGCCTGCTGGATCGAGCCCGCCATCGACCACGAGTGGATCATCCTTATGCAAACATTTAATAAAACGGAGCCCAAAAGTCTCGATGAATACAATGAGGCCATCGAGTGGCTCGACATCCGTCGTGCCCAGCAGCGCCTCCGACCTATTTTGAACAGGGTCCTGGAAAAAAAACCGGTGCACTGTGTCTGGAGCGGCAGGCGGATCAGCAAAAGCACGGAAGAAAATGCAGCCATCGACCATCTCTTCCCCTTCGCCCACTGGCCCAACAACGACCTGTGGAACCTGTTCCCGGCCAACCCCACGGTAAACGGAAGCAAGCTCGCAAAACTGGTCACCTCGGCACAGCTCCAGAAATCGGCAGAGCGAATCCTCACCTGGTGGGACGATGTACTGTCGGTACAGCAGGAAGAGTCAGGATCATCTCCCTTTTTCCCGGAGGCCAACACCTCCCTCCCCCACCCGGCCCAACTTTCCTCCTTTGATTCCTTCCATCAGGTCTTCAGTGCCATCGACCGACAGCGAGTCCGCCTGAAGACCTACCAGCAACTCCCCGAATGGGAATACAACGGAAAATAAAGATCAGGAACGCCAAAGCAGGCACATTGCCCAGGGAAGCAGGCGAACGGAAAAATTATTCCTCCCGTGGGGAAACAATGCGGCGTATGCGCCGATACTGTTTGTGCCCGCAAAGGAGGAAAAATGCTTGCCGATTTCTTTGACACATTACCCGCGATCACCGTCATCTTTCAGTGGGGGTTCGAGCCGACCCCCGACATGTTCACTCCCTTGACGTCCGAGGAGATGGAGGCGCTGGGAGCCACGGGAGAGCGGACGGACGTGAAGTGGTTCGCCGTGATTCTCGACGGCCCCCTGACAACGAGGGGAGAGCGGATCATCGTCACTGAGCGGGAGCGGATGAGATTGCTGCAGGCCGCCGCCTTCATCGAGAAAGTCTGCCGGGAAAACGGCCGGGAGTTCGCCTCCTACGAGGACAAACTCACGTATGTCGCCAAATGTATTCCGCCCATTATCCTCGAAGGGACCCCCTACGAGTGACAGCCACCACCGGTAGCTCCCGGGCGTTGTTCCGTTGGGGCATCTTCCTTTGTGCTTTGGTTTCTATTTACGGGATTGATCAGTAGCGGAAGGAAGACTTGCCCAGGAACTCCCGCATGATGGAGTTTGGGGGGATGTTGGCCTTGGAGATGGGCATGACCAGTCGGAAAAAACGCAGCAGTCTGAAGGCCTCGGCGAAGGCGGGGTCTTCAGGGTTTACTTCCAGCAGAGCACGCTCACACACGGTCTTGAGCACACCGGGCTCGTAGACCAGGGCCGAGTTGAACATAACGTCGGCTTTTTCCTGGAAGGGGAAGATGTGCTTCATCTCGCCTTTTCGCACGGAGGGCCACCGCATGATGGTCTGGGAGGCGCTGTAGCCGCGGAAGTTGCGGTCACGAATGATGCGCCGAATGAGCCGGGTGTCGGAGGTGTAGATACGGTTGTGATCATCGATACAGAGCTGGGTGAGCGCTGACACAAAAATTTTATACTTTCGGTGTCCCAGCACGTTCTGGGTGAGGCGCTCGTTGAGTCCGTGGATACCCTCGATGATGAGCACCTCGTCTTTCTCCAGTTTCATGGGGATCCATTTATCCTGGGGCACCTTGCCACCCTTCTTGAAGTCGAAGATGGGGGTGAGGGCAGTCTGCCCCTCCATGAGCTTCACCAGCACATCGTTGAAGAGCTCAATGTCGATTGCGTCGATGGACTCGAAGTCGAAATCGCCCTTCTCGTCGCGGGGTGTCTGATCCCTCTCAACAAAGAAGTTATCCATCTCCAGGGTCTTGGGGCGGATGCCGTTGACCATGAGCTGGACCGCCAGACGCTTGGAGAAGGTGGTCTTTCCTGAGGATGAGGGTCCGGCGATGATCACCAGCCCGATATCGGGCTGCCTGCCGGCTATGGTGTCGGCGATGGAGGCAATCTTCTTCTCATGGAGCCCCTCGGCCACCTTGATGATGTGCTCCACTTCGCCGTTGAGCACGGCGCCGTTGAGCTGGCCCAGGTTCTCCACGCCCAGCATCTGGTTCCACTGGCGGCTCTCCATATAGGTGTTGAAGAGGGTGGGGAGTTGCCCGATTTTACCGGGGATGACATCCTTGTCCTGGGCGGGAAATCGGAGGACCATTCCCGGCCAGTAGGGGGCCACGGCAAAGAGTTTGCAGTAACCGGTGGAGGGCACATAGGGATCATGGAACAGGTCCACGGTCCCGCCGCACTTGACCAGACGGACCTGGGGCCACCAGTGGATCTGGAGCAGGTTGGCCTTTGCCTCGCTGCCCTCCTCCCGGAGGTGCTTGGTCACGTCGTCCACAAAATGGGACTCCACCTTGAAGGGGAGGTCTTCCTCCACCATACGCCGCATCTCTTCCTCAATGTTCTCGATCATGGCCTTGGAGACACCCTCGGCGTATTCCGTTATGTTGAAGAAATAGCCATCCTGGATGGACTGCCCTATAATCACCCGGGCCCCGGGATAGAGCCGGTTTACCGCTTCTCTGAGCAGGAGGGAGACGCTCCGGCGGTAGACGGTCATCCCCATGCGATCGTTTCGGGTAACGGAGACAATATTGTAGTTGGCCCGGATGGGGGTGGTGAGTCCATAGAGTCTGTTATTGAGAAGAGCCGCTATTTTGCTCTTAAATTCGCTCTCTTCATAGTGATCTTTAAACAATTCAAGGACCGTAGTATTGAAGGGAACGTCAATACTGTTGCCATCGAGGGTGACGGTACACATCTGATCTCTTTCCTTCATGCAAACTCCTTTATTTTGTATGTGGGGTGCACTCTCCCCGTATCGCATCACAGGTGCATATTATGCCAGAATCTCTGCACGGGGGCACCAATTCTTTTTGCTATTTATTTCAGCGGTTTTGGATTGGGAGTAGCCAGCAGGGGGGGAAGACTAGGGCTGCCCCATGGACATGAATTTTTTACGCACTTCCATCAGTCTGGTGCTCATGCATTTGAGGAGTTTATCGCACTGGTCACCGCGAAAGGAGTCAACACACTCCCGGATCACCTTGTTTTTAGCTTTTCCCGTCTCGGATTTTTCGCCTTTGCACCGGGCGATGCAGGTGCGCTTTCTGCGCGCAGAGGGGGGATGATTCTTTGATTTTTGCTGACAATAGCCCAGGTGATCACAGATGGATTCACAGGTGAGGGCATCCTTGGGACCGACCATCTTCACGGAAGCTGCCTCCTCCGGGGGGGGCATACTCTTTTTCACCGCGGGAGGAACATTCTTGCGGGGAGGGACATTTTGAACCTCCTTTTGGACCTTGGGGGACTCTTTCTTTTCTTCTTTTTTGCATCCACCGGGCAACGCAAGGAGGGTGGCGGCAATGAACAGTAATGATAACCTCGTCATAAAAATTCCTCCCGACCATCCTCTAGGGGGTCGCTCCCGGGAGAACTCTGTGTCGACCCTGGTTTTCAACTTGCTTGGCCAGGAGAAGCTCTCGGGTTTTGGGGGCAATAAAAATATCTTCCAGATCAAACAGGGAGAGGGATTCAAGCAGGAGCGCCACCCGCTCTGAGATGCTGCTCTTCTTTTCAATATAGAGGCGATACTCCCCCTTTATCCGGCACAGACCACCCATGCGGGGGTGGATGGAACGGATTTTCTCATAGACAATGACCACATGGAGCTTCTGGGCCAAAGCTTCAAGCTCCTCGAGGAGCGCCGTCACGTTCTGCTTCATGATTCCCTGGGACCCCCGGAGCTTCGGTCCAAATCGAGAATATTGGCGGTCCCCACGTATTTTCGGGTCTCGTAGCGGGGGAGATTCCCTATCTTCTTCACGATCTCAGCCATGCGCTCAGCTTCCCCGGAGATGTGGGTCACAGCGCGTTCCATTTTCTCCGGATCGAGGCTGGGCTTCTTCAGGAGAGTGGAGTACCCGATTATGGACATGAGCGGCTGATTGAGTTCATGGGCCATAGCGCCCGCCAGCTCGGAGATGAGGGCCTGCTTCTCTTTCTCCGCCAGTCTGTCCCGATACTCTGTGAGCTTCTCTTCCATCTCCATCTGCTCGCGCAGGTCCGTAATGAAGAGGACCACCGCTTTTTTGGTGTCTCCCATAATGGGGATGGTATAGGCGGAAATATTGACAGGAATCAGATCGCCACTGGTGCTGCGCACCGTGGATTTGGTGGGATCAAGCCGGGACTCTCCCCCGAAGCGCTTGTCCGCGATCATATCCAGGATGTGATTCCAGTCCTCCTGGGAGGGGAAAAAGTCGGACATGAGGCGCGGTGACTGGGAATCGACCTCCTGATCACCAAAGAGATTTCTGGCCGAGGGGTTGAACAGGATGATCTTCTCGTTGAGTTCACAGGCCACAATGGCCACCACGGAGTTGTCGACGAGCTTCATGAGGAAATCGGAGGTGGACTGCAGGCGCTCCTCAATATGCCGGGCTTCGGTGATGTCGCGGAAGATCAGGACCGTGTACCCCTCTTCAATGAGCAGCGAACTCCTCAGAACACCCAGATGCACAATCTCCTTGGAGGTGGTGAAGAGGTCCATATCGAAGTTGGAGGGGATGAGGTTCGGGGGGAAACTGAAAATGGCCGCGTGCTGCTCTGAGATATAGTTGGTGATGGGATCGCCGCTCAGCGCAGTCCGGGAGTAGCCGGTGATGGACTCCCCGGCGTGGTTCATATAGACGATTTCGTAGGATTTGTTGAGAATAAAGACCCCATCGTCCGTGGTCTCGAAGAGCTCCTTGTAGGTCTCAATCTCTTTGGGTTTTTTCTCGCTCTCAAAATCCTCAATATTGACTCGGTTGGTCTTCTCCTTGATCTGACGAAGGAAATGAGAGTCTCTGAGCAGCAGTGAGAAGAGCTTGGTGAGGGTGTCAAGATCCAGCAGCTCCAACTGGGGCTTGGCGCCAAAGGCCACAAAAATAAGGTTGTAAATGGAGGATGGGATGGGGCGGACATAATAGATGCCCAAAGACCCTGGATCTTCCAGGTCCAGCTCCAACTGAAAACTGAGGTCTTCAGTGTTTACCGAAGAGGTGAGCAGCACGGTCTTGTTGGGACCTTCAAATTTAACCAGCGGCTTGAGGGGCATCCCCTGGATGTTTCGCATCTGGGAGGAGGCGATGAGGGAGAAGGTCAATTTGGAGGAGTCCTCAAGAACAATGGCCACCCCGTCAAGATCATACTCTTTCTCCAAAAAAGTGAGGGAGCTGTGGAGGGCTTCCCCGATGGGACCCGTGTGAAAGTGGTCAATCAGATCATTGATGGTTTTTAGAGATAGCATGTTCTCACGGACTCTCATGGAAGATGGCATCCAGCCAGGTTTGGTAGTGGAGAATAGGTCCCTCCCGATAAAAATTCAAGGCAATCATGAATCACCACGCGTCCCGTGGCTCCGCCGCCGCCACCGGTACCGTCTCCATCTTCGTTATTATAGCCATTTTCCGGCACAGCATTGACCGCTGCACCCCCCGCACCACCGGTGTTGCACGAGCCACAGGAACCGCCGGGGGCAGGTTCATCGGAGGAAAGCCCGGGACTCCCGTGGCTGGTGGATTCTCGGCCTGCGGCTCCGCCGCCACCGTTGGCCGCGACCACTGCCCCCATGTAGATGTGAATCCGGGGTGCCTCCAGAATAATCGCGCCGCCGCTGCCACCGCCGCCGCCACCGGAGTCATAGCCGGAGTCATTGGCCATCCCCCCCTGCCCGTTGGCAAGAACACCACAGAGTGCCGGTTCGGTTGAACCTATCTCCAG
>JAHJLU010000445.1 GCA_018821745.1 Myxococcota bacterium
CCCCATCTGACCAATGGAGGAGTAGGCGATGAGCTTCTTGATGTCTTCCTGGAAGAGGGCCATGAGGTTCCCCAGGAGCGCGGTGATGACGCCAATCCAGCCGAGCATGTAGGGGAGATCAACCCTGCCCATTTTCTGGCTCCCCATGGCCAACAGCAGCACAATGAAACCATATACACCGGACTTGATGAGGATGCCCGCGAGCATGGGAGTGACGTCGTCTTCCGCTTCGGCGTATGCGTCCGGGAGCCAGACGTGCAGACCGATGGTGGCGATTTTTGTCATAAAGCCCAGAGACAGGAGCAGGAAGATCCATGGGGCCAGGCGACCGGCGTGTGACAGGGCCGTGAGGGCCACGGAGCCCGAGGAGGCCAGGAGCATTCCCGATGCCGCGAGGATCGAGAAGGCGCCTCCCAGGGAGAAGATCATATAGGAGAGGGCGGGCTTCTCGGCCTTCTCACCGCGCAGGATGAGCAGATAGGACCCAAGGGTCATGATCTCCCAGGCGAAGAAGAAACTGAGCATGTTGGTGGCCTGCAGGAGCCCCGCGAGGCCCGCGTACATCATCATGGCCACGGGGTAAAACCCCTTGCGCCGCCCGCGGACCGTAAAGCCCGGGATGAAGAGCAGGATACCTCCGATGAGGAAGACAATGCCGAAGAGCAGCTTGAAGTTGTGGTAGGTGGGGAGATAGAACCAGGTCCACGCTCCCAGGGCCGCGATGGAGAATATGTTTTTGGTGCAGGCGGGGAGAAAATCCAGAAGGAAGAGCGCGACCACCGCCAGCAGCGGGATCCAGGTGATGGTGCGACCAAGGGGAACCAGCAGCGAGGCGTAATAGCCCAGAGCCAGACCAGCGATGGCAAAGATCACAACGGGAAAAATCTTCTCGGCGGGGACACTGAACATGGGCGCGGTGCGCTTGTCGCCCTTGACCGCGCGCCCAAACCAGCGCAGCAGGTAGACCGCCTCCAGGAGGGACCCGAAGAGGATAGCGCCCATGAAGAGCCAGGCTTTGCCCGTGGCCAGGTGGAGGACCAGTGACCACTTGGCGAAGAAGGAGGGGAAGGGCGGCAGCCCTAAAAGCATGAAGATAAACAATCCCATGAGGGCCAGCATGAGGGGTTTTCGTCGGATCACACCCCAGTTGTCCGCCGTGTCATCTCCCACGATGCCCACGAGCCAGAAGAGCCCCGCCTTGGCCAGATAATTGGAGATAATGAGCCCGAAGAGGATGTAGGCGTATTCATTGCCCAGAAATCCCCACACGGCGAAGGTGGCGGTGAGGAGCCCCACCTGGGCCACCGAGGAGTACCCCAGCATGCGCCGCACCGAGGTCTGCTTGAGGGCCAGAAGGTTTGAGGCGACAAAGGTGACCAGCCCGGCATACCCCATGTATACAGCCCACTTGGGACTACCCAGGGGAAGGAGCTTCATAAATACAAACCATGAGGCCAGGGCCGAAGCTGAAGAGAGCAGCGCGCCCACCCCGGGATGAGAGCCTTCATACACATCGAGCCCCCAGCCGTTGGCCGGGAAGGGCTTGAGTTCAAGCAACAGGGCGATAAGAATAAGGAAGAGGGCGAGCACCCCCCCCTTGATTTTCGTCAGGTCGGAGCCAACCAAATCGTATAGATTGAGGGTCCCCGTGAAATACCAGGCGAAAATGATCCCCAGCAAAAAGAGGCCGGAGATGATCCCCGTGGCGATCATATATTTGAACCCAGCAGAGAGGGCCTTCACGTCGCGCACCAGCAGGATGAGGCCTGCAACGGCAATGCCCGTGATCTCCATAAACACGAAGAGGTTGAAGATATCCCCCGTGAGGACCATGCCGTTCATACCCATGACCGCCATGAGGAGGGTTGCCATGGCGGCGTACCCGTTGGCCATAAGCTCCTTGAACAGATACAGCGCCGTAAAGAGCCCCATGGTGGAGATGAGCAGGGTGAAGAAGGCCTCGTTCATGGTCATCTGCAGAACGATGACATAAGGAGCCTTTCCACCCGCCGTGGTAAATATCCGGGCGGCGCCACCACCCATAAAGTGGAGAAGCCACGAGAGGGAGATGAGTGACATGGCCGACAGGGCGAGGAGCAACAGGGAGTAGGAGAAACCTTTCCCCAGTTTTCCCGCTATGCCCAGGGAGAAGCCCGTGGCCAGAGCAATAGCTATGATGTATATTGGTTCTACCATTTCAGATCCTCGAATTTTTCAATATCAAGGGTTTTTCGTTTCTCATACATTTTCAGGGCGAAGGTGAGCATGAGCGCCGTAATGGCCACACCGATGACGATAGCCGTCAGGACCAGGGCCTGGGGGACCGGATCCACGATCTTCGATGCCGCCTCCCCTTTGGAGACCGCCTCATCGAGGATGGGAGCCGTGCGGTTCTTCAGGTAGGCGATGGAGACCAGCACCACGTGGAGACCCGTATCGAAGATGGAGAAGCCTATGATAATACGGAAAATGTTCCGCTGGGCGACAATGCCGTAGAGGCCAAGTATCACAAGGATAAGGCCTGTTGCCAGGGCTACGTATTCCATTATGCATCCTCCTTTGCGTCTTTGAGCTTGTAAAGGATGGCCGAGAGCTCGGCCCCCACCTTGAGCCCGATGAGGGAGTAGATGATGGGGATGGCGCCGGCGGAGAAGATGGTCCCGAATTCACCCACCGGCAGGATCCGGTTGTCCAGGAACCCGTTGGCCAGGAAGATCCCGGCGATGCCGATGCCCACGTAGGCTATGCCGCTGACGGATTCCACAAAGGTGATAAGGGTGTGTCCACCGGAGGTTTTGGGCTGGGCGAGGAAGAGGAGCAGCGTCCCCGAGGCGATGATGGCGCCCCCCTGGAACCCGCCACCGGGCGAGAGATGGCCCCCGATAAAGACATAAGCGCCAAAAACAAAGATAATGGGCACCAGAAAGGCGACACCCGTGTGGAGTATCTCACTGGTCTCCCGTGGATTTTCGGCACGGGCCTCACGCTTTGTGCGGCTCCTCAGGAAGAACCCGATGATGGAGGCCACGGTGAAGAGGATAGTGACCTCACCGAGGGTATCGAGGCCACGATAGGTGACAACAACCGAGGTGACCAGGTTGGCGGAACCCAGCTCGTCGGGGCCCTTGATGGCGTAATACCGCGACGTTTTTGGGAGGGTCTCCTTCTGAGTATAACTGGCAAAGAGGCCGTAGAGCATGAAGGCGATCCCCGCGAGGATCGCAATGGCGACAAGTTTCTTAACCATTTTCCCCTCCCCTCACGCGCTTGAGCACATAGAAAAACATCACGGTGGAGAGCCCGGAGCCAATGGCCGCTTCGGTCATGGCCACATCGGGGGCTGCCAGAATGAGATAGATAATTGAGGCCACAAGACTCACCAAGCCGGCGGCAATGACCGTGGCCGCAAGATTTTTATGGTATAGAGCCATGCCGGCGCTTCCCAGCATGACTGCACAGAGGACAACGGTGAGAACAAGAAAAAAGCTCACTTGTCACCTGCCTTTTGGCGGTGCTCCGCCAGTTTGTCCGTCACGCTCCGGTCCGCCAGGGGGACACCGGCGAAGTGGGCGGCCCGGGCCAGAATGTGGGACGAAATGGGGTTGGTGAGGACGATAAAAACGACCAGCACGATGAGTTTGGGAATCCAACCGGGGCTGGCGATACCGATCCCCGCGAGGAACATGATAGTCCCGAAGGTGGTCGCCTTGGTCCCTGCCTGCATGCGGTTGTACACATCGGGCATACGGATAAGCCCGATGGAGGCCAGCAGCAGAAAGAGCGCCCCCAGGATGGAGACCGCGCCGCCGATAATATGGAGGGTATTCATTACAGCCCCCTTTCCACGTAGCGGGCCACCACAATGACTCCCAGGAAACTGAGAAGCCCGTATACGATGGCGGCGTCAAGGTAAATCACTCTCCCCGCCAGGTGTGCGATGAGGGAGATGACGGAGATGGAGATAATCGTGAGGACGTCAAAGGCCACCACCCGATCCGGGAGCGTGGGGCCGATCACGAACCGGATCAGACCCAGGAGGCCTGCCAGGATGGCGATGGACCCGGCGATAATAAAGAGAAGGTCAGCCATAGAACACCTCCAGATACTTTTCGAACCCTTTCACAATCTTCTCGGAAGCCGCATCAACGTCCGTGGAGGAGACATCAATCCAGTGAATGAAGAGGTACTCCCCTTCAATCTCAACCGTGAGGGTGCCGGGAGTGAGGGTAATGGAATTGGCCAGTAAAAGCCTCCCCATTGGGGATTTGAGCGTAGTCTTGACCTTCACGATACCGGGATTGATGTTGAGCTTCGGAGA
>JAHJLU010000007.1 GCA_018821745.1 Myxococcota bacterium
CCCAGCCATTCTCGTCAAACCCGCCGGGGGTCGCGGCGTACCCGAAGGAGCTCCCGTGTTTCGTCTGGTCCAGGAAGGTCCACTGGCGGGAGTAGTAGCTCACTGACCCAAGATTGATGGCCAGGGGGGAGTCCACATTGGCCGGTTCCTCAGGGCCCCCGTCGGAATCGGCGTCGGCGTCGCCCACCACGTCGGTCCCGGAATCCATCTGGGCATCGGGACCTGCGTCAAGGTTAGAGTGGCTGCCCGAGTTATCGCAGGCGGAAAATAAAAGCAGGGAAAAGAACAGACAAATGATGAACGGGCGTCTCAAAACACCTCCCCGGGGAGAGGATTTGCAAATGGCAGCTCCCCTTTTGTAACAATAGCCTACACCATCTCCATGGGGGAGCAACTTTTACAGCGTGTGCGCCCCTGTGGGAGACTCCGGTGTTGTCAACAAACAGGCAGCGGGCACACCCGTGGAGTTGGGGTAATCCCAGTTTTTGGCCTCGTCGCCATTGCCGTGGATGAAGATCACGGGGACGTGGGTCACCGTGCAATCGCCGCCGCCAAAACCACCATGGGGAGCGTCGGAATTTGTGCCGGTTTGCGGCAGGTGTGATGTCCCATAACCCCTGTTGTAGTCCATCCGTAATTTTCGGACTACTCTTTTGTTTTGCATACCGGGGGGATGGGGTCAGCGGGCATTGGACCGGCAGCCTGCCTGCGGTGGGTGTGGGAATGGGTGGCAAAAACAGACGCTAACGGTCCGGCTCCAGGATCATCTGGGGGATGGAGGAGTTGGCAGTGGTGCCGATGCCCAGCTGTCCCTGGCCATTCATCCCCCAGCAGTGCACGACACCAATGTCATCGACGCCGCAGGTATGGTTGTAGCCGGCGGAGATGGCGACATAGAAGCTGGCCAGATTGAAGACCTGCACGGGGAGGGGGCTCCGGTTGGTTCCGGTAAGATTCCCCAGGAGGGCGTGGAAGGCGAGCCCACCCCAGCACCAGGGGAGGCCGCTTGTATCTATGCCGCAGGAGTGACTGTCACCGGCGGAGATGGTGGTCAGCAGCTCGCCGCCCGGCATCTCGACGGCGGTGGGATTGAGCACGGTCAGGTAGTGTCCGTCGCCGATCTGTCCGTCAGTGCCCTTGCCCCAGCACCAGGCGTTCCCGGTGGTGTCCACGGCGCAGGTGTGGGAAGAACCCGCGGAGACACGCATAAAATCAACCCCCATTCCCTGGGTGGTGGGGACCGGATCGAGGGCCATGTCCGTTGTCCCGTCGCCCAGGGCGCCAAAGGTGTTGTCGCCCCAGCACCAGATTTGCTGCGTGCTGTCCAGTGCGCAGACATGGGCGCCACCGCCGGCGAGGCCGGTGAAGGTCACTCCCGCAGGCATGTTGATGAGGACGGGCGTCGCGGCGTTGTTAGTGGTACCGATGCCCAGGGTGCCGTTGACGTTATTTCCCCAGCACCAGGCACTTCCGGAAGTGTCCAGGGCGCAGTTGTATCCGAGGCTGCCGGCCACGATGCTTGAGAACTGCACCCCGGAGGGCATGATGACCGCCACGGGGGTCGCGCTGTCGGTGGTGGTCCCGTTGCCCAGGGTGCCGTAATCGCCCACTCCCCAACACCAAGCGTTCCCGGTGGTGTCCAGGGCACAGGCGTGAAACCAGGCGGCGGACACATCGAAGAAGGACACGCCTTGAGGATGATGGATCCTGAGCGGTGTCGCCGAGTCGGACATCATCCCCGTTCCCAGCTCACCTTCGTCCCCGTTTCCCATGGCGTAGAGTCCGCCCGAAGGATTGGCCATGAGAGTTAAATAGCTGCCACAGGAGACACGCTCGAAGGGCTGCGCCGTGCAGCCGGAGGTGTCGAGCCGGCAGTTATGGCACGAGAGCGTGCCGGTGCCATAGAGCAGCGCCTGGCAGGTGAGCCCACCGAGCTGTGTCCCGTCACATTGCTCACCGAACTCGCCCTGGAGGACATCGTCGCCGCAAAAAGCGCACTGGTGGTAGTCATAAGTGCAGTCGGTCCCGCACACCACGTGCCCCCCGTTATCGTAATATTCCGGACCTTCGTCGATACACAGATCCACGCCGTTCATGGCCAGCCCGTCACACACCTCCTCGAACTGACTCTGAATGGACCCGTCCCCACAGGAACCGAACTCGGCGCAGGGCGTCGTATCGAAGCGGCACGTGCTGGCATTGCACGCAAGCGCGCCGCCATAGAAGCCGAGGGTTTCGCA
>JAHJLU010000008.1 GCA_018821745.1 Myxococcota bacterium
CTGGCGCTGGAAGACGCCCTGACCAACTATCAACGCCCGAAAATGGAAGAGTTCGACGATAACTCGCACATCGTCATCCGCATGCCCAATACACTCGACGGGCTCTATTTTGAGCAGGTCTCCCTGATTTGGGGGAAGAATTTTATCATCTCCATCCAGGAGCGCGAGGGGGACTGTCTTGACGGGCTGCGCCAGCGGATTCGCACCGGCGTGGGGCGTATCAGAAAGAGCGGCGTGGATTATCTGGTCTATGCCATCATCGACGCCATCATGGAGTCCTATGTCCCCCTCATCATCTCCCTCGGGGAGCAGCTGGAGGTGATCGAAGAGGGGATTCTGGCCGGTCACAATCGCCGCTCCATGGAGCTGCCGCACCGGATTCGCAAAGAGCTCCATTATATGCGCCGCATCTGCATCCCCACCCGTGAGCTGCTGGTCCCGCTTTACCGGGAGGAGAGCCGACTGGTTCAGGCGGCAACCCGCCCCTACTTTCGGGACTGCGCGGACCATGTGATGCAGATTATCGAGATGGTCGAGGTGGAGAAAGAGTTTTGCACCCAGATCATCGATCTCCACGCCATGGGGCTCAACCAGCGTATGAACGAAATCATGAAGATGCTCACCCTCATCTCCACCATCTTCATTCCCCTGAGCTTCGTGGCAGGCCTCTACGGTATGAACTTCGCGACGGACAAGTCCCCCTTCAATATGCCGGAGTTGAAATGGTATTTTGGATATCCCATGGTCCTTTCCCTCATGCTGGGGATCACCCTCACCCTGCTGGTGTTTTTCTGGAAAAAAGGGTGGATCGGCGACAACCGGCCCGACGACAAATAACGTACACTACCTCCATTGATTCCACGGCGCGGTCCTCCCGGCTATCACCTGCGTGGAAGAGCGCCAGTAAAGCCCCCCTCACACTGTCCAGGAGAATGGAACCTTCCCTTAAAAAATGCAGGAGAGCCCCGCCGATACTTCTGGGATGAGCACTACCTCATGGCGGGAGCCCCGGTTCTCTCCGTCACGCAGGAGCCATCCGTCGTACCAGGAGTCGGGCCGCTCAAGGGAGCCGTCATATACGAACACGGTCAATCCCAGTCCCAGGGAGAGGTGCAGGGGTTTGACAAGAGGAATGTCCACGGAGAACCGAAGTGTAGAGGCCATAAAGGTGCTCTCGTCGAAGTATTTCTGCCGGTGAAAGGCGTCGACGCTCCACATGGTTTTCAGATCTGTTGTGGAGTGGAGTCCAAATCCCAGGCCGATCAGTGTGCGATCCCTCCCGGAGAAGTCGTCCCGGTGCTCACGCCCGAGGGACATGAAGGTGTGCCAGTGTTTGCCGCCGTTTCTGAACTCAAGGTCCGTGGAGCCCGTGGAGTTTACGGAGAGTCCCAGCCCGTTGCGGGCCCCCGGGATAACATTGATGAGCCCGAAGGAGAAGGAGGAGCTGGGTGCCATGTTGACCAGACCCAACTGAACACCACGGACCTCGGCGCGGGAGACGTTGATCAGGCCGACCTGCATGCCGCGCACACCATATGCATAGTTGATGAGTCCGGCCAGTTGCATCCCTCTGTGCAGACCTCCGGTCACGTTGGCGACTCCGGCGACCTGCATTCCGCGCATATCATCGGCTGCCACGTTCATCCATCCGGCGACCTGCATTCCGCGCACAGCACCCTCCCAGTTGGCGTTGAACAGCCCGGCCAACTGAAACCCGTCCACTGCTCCCGTGGTGAAATTGAGCAGCCCCGCTACCTGCATGGCGGAGACGTTGCCTTTCCAGTTGGCGTTGAACAGCCCGGCCAACTGGAAACCACTCACATTCCCTTCACGCAGCGAACCCATGCCGGAGATCTCCATCCCCCGAAGTGGACCAGCGACCTCGGCGGTTACGTTTATCACAAAATGATTGAGAAACAGGCCGTAGGTGTTGTTGTGGTTCATGCTCACAAAGGGCAACAGCGAGAGTGAGACCGACCGCACGGGATGAACCCGTGGCTCCAGGGATGTTATCTCACCGGGAGGAGTCAAAAACGCAGTGTTCTGGGCCAGGGCCGCCGCTGGAGTGAGCAGCACCAATGCGGCCACAAGGAGGCCCAGGCACGTTCTTTGGACCCCCGTTCTCAGGTCGATTACATGTGGCATCAGGTTCTGTCTCCCTTTGATCCCGTGGCCCCGGGGGACACGCATTACACTTCAGTTCTAGCAAGCAAGGGGCCACATGGCAACCCCGGTTATCTCCCAGAGGTTGTTACTGCTCCACGAGAATAAGACCCCCCGATGATTTCCCCCATTTACTCGTCAATGGCTGTTACTGGACTGCAGGGGAGACTGTTTCGGTTCTATCGCCTCTGTGAGCTAATTAATATGACGAAACTGTTGGTGCGGGTAGCACCTCTCCTCTCGCATTGCAGTGGAAAGTGCATGCTTGCGGTTCGTGTTGGCCTTTACTGCTCGTCAGGGTGGAGCCGATTTCGTCAAAGTCTCGATAAACAGCATCACTCGAACACGTTTTGAGCGTCCAACATCTTTATGATGGGAGAGGAGCTCTGCTCAGTCTTGCTTATCCGAACCGCTGGCAGGCTGGACTTTGTTGAGGAAGGGTGGTTTGAAGATGCCGGGGTTTGCGGGTTTGGTGGGGTTTGCGGGTTTTTCGGGGTTGGTGGGTTTGGTGGGGTTCTTTGGGATTGGTGAACTCTTGGGCGCCGGTTTTGGCGGAGGGACCCTTCTCGCGAGGGTTCTTGGGACCGAGGAGAAGAGGTGGTGCAGCAGCTTCTCCAAGTTGCGCTCACTCTCGCCCTGGGGGATCCAGATCTGGGAGTCCCATACGATGGCCCCCGTGCGGTTGTTTATGAGAACGTACGAGATATATTGGCCAGGTCTGGCAAAGAGGGGCCTCAATGGACTAACCCCATCGATAATACCCAGGTACCGGTTTGAGTTCTCGAGCTGCCCGGCGCTCAGTTTGTCGCTGTAGAGGGGGGAAAGGGGAGAGGGGCCAAGAGAATAGATCATTGTCCCCTGGGCATTCATATGGGCGTGAATGGTCGACAGGGCACGCAGCCCTCGGAGCGCAATACGCCCTGTTCTGCGCAAAAGGCGGGTGTGACGGAAGATTGTCCTCTGATGATTTCTGCTGACGCGCCGGGAGAGCCCGCTGTTCACGCTGTGATGCCTCGGCCTCATCCTGGCACCTTTCACGGGCGCGGGAAGCGTTGAGGGGCGCCGAGAAGTTCGGTGGGCAGACCTTGTGCCGCTGTCGAATCGTGAGCTCCCTTTTCGGCTGCCCATGCGAAGATTGCTGCGACTCTCCCGGGGCCTGGAATTTCGTGAAAAATTTTTCC
>JAHJLU010000446.1 GCA_018821745.1 Myxococcota bacterium
CCCGGACCCATGGGGGCTCTCCCCGTTAAGAAGCCCAATGTGCCCCCCGTTGGAGGGGGGACCATGAAAAAATCTGTGGCCCCCTCCATGCACCATGGGGTACAGTCAATGAAAGCCCCACTTCCCATGGGGAGTGGAAAATCCAACCCGAGCCGGAGGTAAGTATGTCCCTAGTAGTTGTTGGTTCCGTCGCATTCGATGATGTGGAGACTCGTTATGGTCGAAGAAACCCTGTCCTGGGAGGTTCTGCTGCCTATTTTTCGGTTGTGGCGTCCAATTTTACCGCCGTTAATATGGTGGCTGTGGTGGGGGATGATTTCCCCGATGAGCATGTGGATTTTTTCAAATCCCGATCCATCGACATCCGAGGGTTGGAGCGAAAACCGGGAAAAACCTTCTTCTGGAGCGGGAAATACGCCGATGATTTTTCCACCCGCACCACCCTGGCCACCCACCTCAACGTCTTCGCGGACTTTGACCCGGTGCTCCCCGAATCATACCGCAGCCCAGATTTTCTCTTTTTAGCCAATATCCACCCCGCGCTGCAGCTCAAGGTGCTGAATATGGTAGAGGGGAAACCCTTTGTGGCGGGTGACACCATGAACCTGTGGATAGATGCGGAGCCTGTCCTGCTAAAGGAGCTTATCTCCCGGGTGGATCTGCTCACCATCAACGATGAAGAGGTTCGCCTGCTCACGGGGGAGTTTAACCTCATCAAGGCCGGTCGGATGATTCAGGAAATGGGCCCCAAATATCTCATTTTGAAAAAAGGAGAGCACGGAGCCCTGCTGTTTCTGGAAGACTCCCTGTTTTTCACCCCTGCAATCCCTCTGGAGGGCTTTGTGGATCCCACGGGCGCGGGGGACTCCTTCGCCGGTGGCTTCATGGGGCATCTCGCCCGCAAAGGTACCGTTGACGCTCAGACCCTCAAGGAGGCCATGTTCTATGGGGCCGTTGTCGCCTCCTTTACGGTTGAGGATTATTCCCTGGAACGTCACCGAACCGTGGACTACGCCCAGATTGAAGAGCGTTTCCAGCAGTTGGTCGACTTCACCACCCTGTAGCAGCCCGCAGACACCAATCGTCTGGTTGCAAACCCAACCCGACGGCGGTTTTTAGCAGAATTCTCCTCCCCCAAAAAATCCCTCATGCGTACTCCCCCCCGTCGGGTGCAAAATTGACCCATTGTGTTTTCACGCAAGGAGACCGGGGAGGCAAGATGGGTGCTTTTGGCAGACATATCTGCTATGTTTGGAACCCCGGGGGGGAGATGAGGAAAGTACCATGAAAGAAAACGATGTAACGGAATCGGAAATATTCGACGACTCGGCGACACGGGTAGTGGAGATGGGGAACACCATCATGGAGCAAAAGGGCGATGAGATGATCTGGGCCATTGCCAGCGGTATGCTGGCGGGGGCGATCCAGTTCTGGCTCTATTCGCGGCAGCCCTGTGAAGATCCTTCCTGTGAAGATTGCACTCCGTACTCCACGGCGGAGCTGCGCCAGGAGGAGCTCATGGAAGAGGTGATGCAGTTTATTGTTTCGAGTGAGTATCTCCACTCTCCCAATGACCGTGACGTGGGAAAAGCCTGATGCGGGCAGGCAAACCCTGTTTTTCCCTGCAGGTGTTTGAACCGGTGGCGCTTGGTGGTACACTGAAGAGTGGCCGCATTTTTCCGGGCGAAAGGAGTATTGTTATGAAATATACATTTATGGCTCTCTGCTTGGCTGCTCTCTCCATGGGCGCATGCTCACTCCTTACGGATTTCTCCGAAGACTCTCCCGTTGAAATTTGTGACAACGGTATCGACGATGACAACGATGGCTTTATCGACTGTGACGACAGCCAGTGTCGCTCTGTTGAGGCGTGTGTGGGTGGTGAAATCTGTGACAACGGATCCGATGATGACGGGGACGCGCTGGTGGACTGTGATGACCCCGACTGTGAATCCAATCAGGCATGCCAGGTCACCAACGAGACTCTGTGCGCCGATGGCATCGACAACGACGACGACGGCCACATCGACTGCGCCGACCAGGACTGCATTAACGCCCCGGAGTGCATGGGGGCTGAAGAAATCTGCGACAACGGTATCGATGACAACGATAACGCCCTCATTGACTGCGAGGAACCCTCCTGCGCCAACCATCCCTTCTGCGCAGGGAACACCTGTCCCGAGGAGGCGGCGTACTTCGACAGCATCAATTCTGCTTTCTGCTCCAATCAGGGCGTTTGCACTTTCATGACAATCCCCGGGTCGGACGGCGAGGAGATCATCTCCGGCTGTGGGCCGGTGGACGGAAAATATTATGATTACAACAAAGAAGGGCTCTGTCCAAAGGGGGCACCCAACCTAAATGGGGTCTGTGCCACCCTGTGCAACACCCAGCACAGCCCCTGTCCCCCGCCGGAAGATGCCACGGCAGGCATTACACCTCTGTGCCGGATGCGCGATCTGCCTCCAATTTTAGTCGGCAAGGGCCTTTGTGTGCTGGAAGCCTCGTGTGATCCATATTTGGGAACAGGATGTCCTCTCGAACACTTCTGCAAGCTGGATGTGCAGATTACAACCGACACGGGCACACAGTTGCTCTCTGTTGATTCTCCTTACTGCACCCAGCCCTTTGAGTCCCGCTTCCAGGACGAGGACTGTTTTGCCAATGAAGAGTGCGAGGGGCACCTCTCCTGCGTGAAGAAACAGGGAGATTCCAAGGGGACCTGCCTCAGTCCCTGCGATGGCACCAGCACCAGTTGCGACAATTTCCACAGCTGCGTTCTGCCCGAGGGTGGCGACAGTATCGGATACTGCCTCCCCGTCAGTACCAATTAGCCCGCCCGCTTGCCATTCCTCCCTCAATGATTACCTTTTCCCGGTGAATCGACGAACCCGCTGACCGGTTTTGGGCAGAGGTTCGAAGTGCTCTTTTCAGAGAAGGCTCTTTTCTTCCGGACGGAGGTACCGTGAAACTATTTGCAGCCATCGTGTTTGTCCTGCTCACGGCAGGGATATCCTGCGGAAAATCAAAAGGCGATGCCACATCGCAGCAACCGGGTGATGCCATGTCAGAAAAACAGACCAAAAATAATACAACTGGCCACCAGGCCATGGGAGGCGCACCTTCCCACATGAAACACAGTGAAATGGGACATCATCACCACGGGGACTCAGCGGATTACATAAAGCGGCTTGATGATCCCTCCCGCGCCGAGTGGCAAAAACCCGACGAGGTGATCCGG
>JAHJLU010000447.1 GCA_018821745.1 Myxococcota bacterium
CCTTTTTTAAATTCTGTACCCGCCTTTTTAAATTCTGTACCCGGTTTTTGAAATTACACCGGAGCCTTTTTTGAATTGTGTACGCGCCCAAAGAAATCTACCGGAGGCTTTTTCCAATTATGTACTCTGGTACAGGATACTTTTGGCAAGAAAAGCCATTTGCCAGCCCAAACTCATGAAACAAAAAGGCCTTCCCCCCCAATCCCCAAAGCCCGGGGCAAACCTGACGACCAGCGGGCAGAAAACCCAGATCCCCGAGATTGCCTCAATTGAGATGCCCGCGAGACTGGACCACTGCAGCTTCATGAAGTCAGCAACTATGCGGGCTCCTGAGAGATACATGCCAACCGCTGCTAAGGGCTAGAAATTGTAAATGAAGCGGACACCTGCCTGGATGACATTCCACTCACTGGGGTATCCGTTTTCTTCATTTTTGCCCAAATCCCAACTATTGCCCTGGTAATGCAAGACGGCTCCCATGGAGAAATGGGGTGTAATGGCGAAGTCAATTCCGGCTCCGATACGGAAGGCTTTTCCGCTGTCTTCGAACTCAAGTTTATCCCCACCATCTTCCACATTTTGTTCCTGAATCACCATATGGGTGCTTTCCAGCCATCTTTTGGAATCCTCTCCATACTTACTGCTAGTATATTCTGTATTCAATTTCCACTGTTTTATGAGAAAATATGGGCTTTGGCGCACTTCTGCCACTCACCCCCCGGCGCCCAGTTCAGTTCTTTGTGTTGGAGAAAGCGCCCTTGGGGATATGCAAGGGACGGGGTGCTCATGGCTCCGGGATGCAGGTCCCGTATTCGGGAGCCTCGGGGAACCTCGGTTCACAGTAAGGGGTCGCCGGATCAACACACTCTTCGTGGGTCATACAAAAGCTGGAGATTACACAATCTCCGGCAAAGTCATAGACCCCGTCGTCGGGCGGCGGCCAGGATCTTTCGGTGAGGGCTCCCGCGACCGTCCCAGGCGTGCAGTAGGATCCGGGAGCGCACTGCATATGGATACGGGCATCATGGGGAAGGTAGTAGCAGTATCGAGTGCGGGAAACCACAGGAATCTGCAGGTCATTGTTCACCTCTGCCACCTCACAAGGGTGCGTGTTTAAATACAGCAAAGGGAGCTCATTTGGCAACGAGTTTGCCAGCACGATGAGAAAATGACTGGGAGCCGCTGTTGTATCCTTTGTGCAAATCAGTGAAAGCGAAACCCGATGTCCAGGGAGCCGCCGGCGACAAACCCCTTGTGGTTGGCGTCGTCGTTGACGGAGACCAGGCGGGTTGCATAGAGGGTGACCCCCACCTGAAGGTCAAAGGAGCCCGAGGGGCGCAGGAAGTTGACCCCAGCGTATCCACCGGCCATGGGTCCCAGCGCGTAAAAGGAGGGACCCCGCTTGTCGCCGGAGGATTCCGAGTCCACATCGGGACCGTAGTGGAAGGAGGCCCCCAGCATGGGTCCGACCATGATCTCCCGCTTTATGCTCCGGCTCAGGCGAAATTTCAGCGTGGCCGAGGGTTCGAACTGCAGCATGGAGAAGGCGGTGGCGAAGAGGATGGGGCGTACCACGGGCAGATCCAGCTCAAGCCGTCCCCACTCCCCCATGGGTACGGAGAGAAAGCCGGAGATGTCCATGGCGGGGCCGCCATTGACCCCCGCGGGGGAGGCGACACACATGCGCACATTGTCATAGCGTCCACCCATGCGGATTTTGGCACCAAAGAGGAGTGGAGACTGCGCCTCGCTTTTCATGGGCGCCAGCAGCAACCCCAGCCCGAGAATCCATGGGGTGAGGGTCACCCTCCGGTTGTTATGTACATTATTCACGCTGTCACCTTCACCTTCGTGTGCCGCCGGGTTAAATTCCGGTCAAAGGGAAGATTTAGAGGCCGGGAGCCCAAAAGGTCAAGCACCAACTGTCTGCCCCCGTTGTGCCACAGACACTCCCGTAAATACTCAAGGTGCTTGGGGTGCAGTGTTCAGGGGTGCTTGGGGGCGGCAGATACGCAGCCTTTTTTCTGATACACCAGCACCCCGCATACATGGTTTTTGCAAATCGCCCTGGTGCGGCGACAATCACGACTCTCCGGACAGATGTAATGGGGGCATGTCTTTCCAGAGCATCGCGCCTCAACACGCTTTTGCCGCTCTGCAAAGCCCCGGGAGTTGATGGCGAACCGTTCGGAAACAGGAGACCCGCACCCGCTGCAGCATCTGATGGTCCTCGTCACCTCCCTGCAGTCGCTGTCTTTTTGACACGAGAGGTAGGAGTCCCTGACCGCGCCCTTCTGAAGCGCACCGTCCAAATCCCTGCCACAGGAGCATCCGAGCATAGAAATC
>JAHJLU010000448.1 GCA_018821745.1 Myxococcota bacterium
GAATCAAGGCTGCCATGGCCATCAAGGTCCTTGGTACGACCATGGAATCCGTGGAGAAGGTGGGGGTGGAACTGGAAAAAATCATCAGGAAAGTCCCGGTGGTGGACCCCTTGACGGTGTCTGCAGAACGAACCGTGGCCAAACCTTATCTGATCATTACCCCCGATGACGAAAAAATGGCGCGGTATGCCTTGAGCCGGAGTGCACTCATGGCCCACGTGGAGCTGGCCGTGGGAGGAAAACAGGCCACGACGGTCATTGAGAAGCGGGAGAGGATTCCTGTCAGAGTTCGCTTCATGCGTGACTACAGGGACTCGATTCTGGCTCTTGAAGAGCTGTCGGTTCCCGTGGGAAAGGGGCAGGTGGTGCCCCTGAAATCCCTGGCCCATATACGGTACGAGAGAGGCCCCCAGGTCATCAAGTCCGAGGAGAGCTTTGTGACCCTCGCGGTCACCTTTGACGGCAAGAAGGATTTCTCCCGGGTGAGGGTCATGGAGGCGGTCCTCGCCACCATAGACAAAGCGCAGAAGAATAAATCCCTGGTTCTTCCCCACTCGGTGACACTCAAGCCCGCGGGCTCCTATGAGAACCATCTGCGGGCGGCCCGGACGCTGAAGGTGATCGTCCCACTCGCGCTCATTATTATCTTCTTGCTCATTTATCTGCAGTTCCACAGTGTGGCGGTGACCCTGATTATCTTCTCCGGTGTTGCCGTGGCGTGGGCGGGAGGGTTCATGATGATCTGGCTCTACGGGCAGTCATGGTTCATGGATTTCTCCCTCATGGGTGTCAACATGCGGGAGCTGCTCCACATCCAGCCCCTGAATCTCAGCGTGGCTGTGTGGGTCGGCTTTCTGGCGCTCTTCGGCATAGCCACCGATGACGGAGTTGTCATGGCCACCTATCTGGGCCAGTTGTTCAAAAAGGAGCGTCCCACGGTCGCTCAGATTCGCCAGACCACCATCAAGGCTGGGAAGATGCGGGTCCGGGCCTGCCTCATGACCACAGCCACGACGCTGCTGGCGCTGCTGCCCATCCTCACCTCCAGAGGGCGCGGAGCCGATGTTATGGGGCCCATGGCCGTCCCCCTCTTTGGTGGAATGGCGCTCGAGCTCTTCACCATGCTGGTGGTGCCCGTGCTCTACTCCCTGTATCAGGAGTCGAGGCTTCATCTGCACCACCTCTCTCTGAGGATTCAACAGCATCACTGAACCCGCCACGACGCTACAGGGTGAGTCCCACATGAAAAGACGAGAATACATATCGCTTCCTGACACGATAGCGTCTCTTTGAATAAAGCGTTCGTTTGTGATATTTGCTTTTAAATAAGTGATCGTTTATTATATGGATATGCAAAGCTGTGATCATTTATCTTAAGGAGACGCCATGAACAGGAAGAGCGGAGAGTATGTGTCGAGCACCGTGGCAGGAGAAACGGTGAGCGCCTTCATTCCTTATCCTCTACCCCCCCTGAACCCTCCCCTTGATGTCGACGGTGCATTGGCGCCTTTGTTGGCACGGGCCATAGAGCAACTTCAACTGCTTGAGATGGCCGGTGACCTGTTTTCCTCCGGGGAGTGGCTGGTCAATGCCTTCATTCGCAAGGAGGCCGTCCTCTCGGCCCAGATTGAAGAGACCAAGGCTACCCTTATGGACGTACTCGAGATGGAAATATGGGGAGGCGACCCTGTCGTGGCAGAGCATGAGGAGATCCATGGGTATCTTGCCGCGCTGAACTATGCCCGGGATGCGCTCGGCCGCGAGAGCGGACTCCCCATCTCCATGGGGCTGCTCGACCAGGCACATGGGAGACTGTTTCATGGAGCAAAAGGGTCCCGGGTGATATCCGGGAAGGTACGCGACACGCAGAATTGGATCGGCGGCACAACGCCGGGCACCGCCAGTTTCGTCCCGCCACCGCCGGACCGGCTCGGAGAACTGCTGCGCACCTTCGAAGATGCCCTCAAGGGTGAAAGTGAACTCCATCCCCTGATGCGCACAGGATTGCTCCATGCCCACTTTGAGACTCTGCACCCCTACCTCAATGGCAACGGACTGATGGGGCGCCTTTTAATCAGCTTGCTTTTGGAACACTGGTCACTTTTATCACGGCCTCTGCTCTACCTGAGCACTTTCCTCAAGACCCACCGCTGGGAGTATAACCGGCATCTTATGGCTGTGCGCACAGACGGGGACTGGGAGGGGTGGCTCGCTTTCTTCCTTGAAGGCGTCGCGGTGGTGGCAGCAGAGGCGGTCATGAGCATAAAGCGTCTGCATGCCGTCGTCACGAAGCACCGTGCCCGGCTTGTCGCCCGGGATGATACAACGGTGATCAGTATCCGCCTCTTCGACCTCCTCACTGTCCACCCCGTCATGAATGTCACCAGGGTCGTTGAGCTGCTGCACTGCTCGAGGCCTGCGGCCGCAAAGGCGCTGCGTGTCCTCGAATCCGCGGGAGTTTTGAGCCCCCTCGATGAGCGCAAAAGGAACCATACTCTCGTGTTCACGGAATATTGCGACATCCTTTGTGAGGGATGCGAGCTCTCACCCAACCGGGGATGGAGTGAGTACTCGGAGACACTCTCCCAGGAGCCAGACGACGCTGACCCCGACGCTCTCGATGACCCCGTGGAACAACCACCGCAGAGGATCCCCCTCCACCTCCTCTAAGGCACGATGTAAAGAAGTCACTCTCGAACCGCATCGGACTTAGGGACACAACTCTTTGTAATAGCTTATAATATTGTTATCTATGTGGTTGAACAGGACTCGGGCAGGTGGAGGGTGAACACGACCCCCCCGTCGATGTTTTCAGCGGTGATGAAGCCCTC
>JAHJLU010000449.1 GCA_018821745.1 Myxococcota bacterium
CTACCTCAAAGCGGGGCGGGAACTCAAGTTTCCCTTCCTCGCCAGCAATCTCTCCTGCAAACAAAAGGGGGACAAGCGCTGCGCGAAATACATCAGGCCCTATCTGATTGTGGAGCGCAGGGGAATCCGGCTCGCCTTCGTGGCCCTCTTTCGGAGCAAACAGCTCTCCCTGACCCGTTCGGGAGTCGAGAAATGGCTCACCGTGGAGGATCCTAAGAAGTCATGGAAGCGCCTCTATCCACTGCTCAAGAAGAGAGTCCACGGCATCGTGCTCATCTCCCATCTCGATCGACCCGCCACCTTCCCCACGGCCAATTTTTCCTTTCTGCGGCGCATCAAGGACGAAGAGCCCATGATCGTGCTGGCCAGCGGCAGCTCCAACCCTATTTTCCGGCATAAAAACAACGTCCCCTACATCCATCGCGGGTCCAACGCGCCCATTATCGGCAGCGAACGGTTCGCCATGTCCATGACCTTTGTCCACCTACCCTTCCACCGGGTCGGCGAGCGATGGATATTCTCACCGGAAAAGGTCCGGGTCACGGAAAAAGTACCCCGGCTGGGGTGGCTCGATCTCAGGGAGACAAGAAAGCTCCAGTCCATGAAGAAGGTGTGGTGCGAGAAGACCAACCGGCACCTCGGGGGAGCCATGTTTACCACCCCCATGAAAGAGTCGGAGTTTGTCACCTACATCCTGCGGGCGGCCCGAATCTACGCCAAAACGGAAATCGGGCTGCTGAACCGCTCCCTGGTCTGGGGCACCGGGTTTCCCCTGAGCGCAAAGGTCACCGAAGAGAAAATTGCCCAGGCTATCCGCTCCAACTCCCCCCTGGCGGTGATCACCCTCACGGGAGAGAAGCTCAAAGCCCTCCTGGCCACCTTCCCCGCCGACGCCTTCACCGACCTGGCCCTGGAGGGACTGCAAAAGATCGATAAAACCTGGTATATCAATTCCCGGGCGCTTCAGGATGACCAGCACTACCGCATCGTGACCACCAAATACATCGCCACTGGGGGCGGGGGATATTTCCCTTCCACCACCAAGTATGTAGAAATGCCCCTGGGGGTCCGCGCCTTTCTCATCAAATGGTTCGCCGAGGGGGGCGCCTCACGCTTCGACCGCGACAGGAGCGTCAACGTGGATAAAGACTTCCCGGATTTATGGAAGACTTTCATCCTTATCGGGGGTGCCAACCTGGGTTTCACGGGAGGCTTCACCAGCGTCAACAACACCGGGATGTATGAAGGTCGCAGCCAACTGGATCGCGAGGATCTCCAGAAGATCAACCTCGACCTCTCCTTATGGGCGGCGCTGGTCAACCGCACCCACGCCATTTCCTTTCGCACACGACTGCTCTACGGAAAAAGCTGGACCTTCTCCACGGACGAGGACAGCGGGTCCCGCATGGAGCTCAATGAGGAGAGCGCCGACGAGGTCCAGCTCAACCTCATGTATCAGGCTAAAACCATTCGAAACCTGTGGACCAAGCAGCGGTGGTGGGCCCCGGTGCCCTTCGTGGACATGGGGCTCAAGACGGAGTTCACCCCGGGTCTGCGGGACGAGACCTACCGGTACAAGCTGCTCACGGGGATTGTGGGCATCGGCTGGGAGCTGTGGGAAAACAGAATGTTTGTGAAACTGGGGTTGGGCGAGCGGCGTGAATACGGCGAAGAGAGCCCCCAGACCCAGCAGACGATCTACGCGGGATACCAACTGACCAACGGGGAGCTGTTCAAGATTGGCGACATCACGGTCAAAGGCGAGTCACGCCTCGACACCTATTATTTCCGCAACCGGGTCGGGGTCAACAACTACGAAATGGAGTGGACCACAAAAATCTATCTCACCCTCACGGACCGGCTCTTCTTCAATGTCACCCACAGCGCCTACGCCTACCGCGAGGCCACGGGGCGCTGGTCGTGGGTCAATGAGCTCCTCGTGGGGCTCAATGTGCTCTTCGACCGCCGCATCCCCTTCATCTACTGATTCCGGAGGATGAGCACCCGTGGCAGTCTGATACTATTCATTCATCTCTGGATATAGCTTGTCTATGCAGTCCGGACAAATACCGTGGGTAAAGTTGATGTCAGAACGCTCTTGAAAGTATACCTCTATTCTGTTCCAGTACCCCTTGTCGTCCCGAATCTTTTTACAGGAGGCACAGATTGGCAACATCCTGCGCAGTTGTTCGATTTCGGACTGTTGTTTTTCAAACAGGATCTTTCGTGCCTCCACCGTATCCATAATGTCGATACAACTGCCGATATATCCGGCAAACACATTTTCCTCGGTAAAGAAGGGGACGCCACGGTCAAATATCCAGCGGTATTCGCCGTCGTGACGCCTGAGGCGGTACTCCATCTCAAATGATTTTTGCTGTTTAAATGCAGTCAGATATATTTCAAGGCATTTGTCGAAGTCTTCTGGATGGACACCCTCGGCCCAGCCGTTTCCCACTTCCTGCTCCATAGTCCGACCGGTGAATAAAAGCCACTGAGCGTTAAAATAGTCACATTCGGCACTCAGGTTTGCGCGCCAAATCATTATTGGTGCCTGTTCAACCAGATTCATATACTCATTGTGAGAAAGCATTTTTGTTTCCATACGTTTCTCCTTTTAGTGCAAAAATGGCAGGAACCCCACAGCGCGAGTTCCCACTCTTTCCAAGTACGATACTCATAGTGGCAAATAACGCCGCGCTTCACGGGCGCCCGGCCGCGCGATAGCGCGGTTGGGTGTCCTCGTGGAGGCGGTTGTTCGCCGACGAGTTTACTGAATATGATTTTCTACTTCAACGGAAAGCTTAAGACCGACGCTGTGCAGTAGAGAATTCAAGCTCTTTAATTTTGGATTTCCTTGCGTTGAAAGGATACGGTAAATGTTTTCGCGATTCAATTTCGTGTCTTTCGCGATCTCTGAAATACCCTTTGCATTTGCAACATCTTTCAATGCAAGTAAAAATACTTCTTGCGAACCATCTTCTAACGCTGCGTTCAAATATTCTGCTGCCTCAACAGGATCGAGAAGATCTTCCTTCAGGTTATTCAAATATTTTTCTGTCACTTTCTTCATCTCGCCCTCCTCTGGAAGTCGGCCCAAAATTCATGGGCATTCTGAATATCTTTTGATTGCGATTTCTTTGAACCGCCACAAAGCAAAAGAACAATCGTTGTATCTGTTTTTCCAAAGTACACACGATATCCCGGTCCGTAGTCCACCCGCAATTCACTAACGCCCTTGCCTACAGATTTACAATCTCCAAAATTTCCCAATCTCACACGGTTCAGTCGAACTCGAATTCGCGCACGAACAACGCGGTCTTTCAACAAATTCAACCATTTATGGAAAGGATTATGGCCGTCTTCTGTGACATATTCGAGTAGTTCGATTTTGAAATCACTTATTGTCACATTGTAGCTTTAAAACGACAGTTGTCAAGTATTTGGTTTCGGAGAACGTCCAAGCTCAGTTGGCATCTCTGTCTGGCATGGAAGGAATAGGGTCATGCGGGCGTTCTCTACCTTGCAGGCGCGGAAGGTGGCCTTGAAGGCGTTGGTGCTGGAGGCGCCGGCATGTCCCGCTATCGAAAAGGATGGGCTCTGTAAAAAATTGTGATACATTGGGGGCATGTTCACCGCTCCCGCGTCCCCCGAAGAGAGTCGACAGATACGTGACCTGGTCAGCCGGTACAGGATCAACTTTATCATCGCGGCCGTGTTAACCTGTGGCTTCAGCCTGGGCATGCTCGTGAGCGGCATGTTGCTGCCGGCGATCATTTTTGCCGGTATCGGCGCCTATGGCTCCATGCTCCTCTTTGGCAGGATGAAAGCGTTCTCAGCAGAACTGATGGATGCAACAATAATGGTCTTTATTGGCCCCATAGAGAAGAAAGAGCTGGCTGTCGCATACCTGGCGATTAAAGAGCGCCTGATTTTCGTGGACGGGGAAAACCATAGAGTCCCCTCGGTGTTTTTCTCCGGAGTTGATGAGGGAGATACCGTTGAACTGCACTTCACCCACTACGTCAGGCACCTCACCTTTGCGCGCCTGCTTCACCGAAAAGGCGCACAGGTAACGGTTTCAACACCGTCCGTTCAGGTTCAGGAGGCCTTCGCTTCCGCTCATCCTGATATGGTGCTGTACGCACAACCCGCTGACCTGGGCGGGTACGACCGGCAGCACGACGCCTTCTCACCGAACTCCGCCACTTTTCAGGGCACACTCAGTCCCGGTGTGAGCTATGACGACCCCACGGTGGCCGTCCGACTCTGCCTCACCTGCAGATTTCCCCTGGATGCGGCCACGGGCAATTGTGCTCAGTGCAATCCCCCAAAAGCCTGAAACGAGATGCGACTTTTCCAAATCCAGTGGTCAGGGGTTGATGATCAGGCCAATCCCCAGATTGACGGCGTCGTTGTTCGAACAGAGTATCCAAGCGCATCACCAACAAAGACATCAAGGTAATTACAGCCTGCCATGCCCGAAGGCGGGAATCGGGTTGAATGGACGGGAGATGACTTTCACATTGCAATTTCGCACGGCTTGCCTGAAAATGAACACGGAAAGGCACCCATGGAAGAAACAAAAGATTTTTCAGCACAGCAGAATCTCACTGAGAACTCTCTCTCAGAGCCCACGCTTCCCGCAAAGGGACCTCCACCTAAAACTCACGCGCCATCCCCTGCCCCGGAACTGAACCAGGAACTGAACCCGGGGGATGTGGTCGATGGGTACGTCGTTGCAACCATCCTCGGTAAGGGAGGCATGGGGACTGTTTACGAAGTTCAGGATCCCCTGACGGGCAAGAGAGCAGCCCTGAAGACCCTGCTGCTGCCCGCAGATTTTTCCCGGGAGGAAAAAGAGGAGCACATCAGACGCTTCACCAATGAGGCGCAGATCATGTGGCAACTCTATGAGAACAGAGTCTCCTATGTTCCCCACATCTACCACATGCCGAAAAACCCCCTGGGCATCATCATGGAGCTGCTCAGCGGGAATGATCTGGAGGATTACCTGAGGGCCCGCAAAGAGACGCGGCTCACCTCATCGGAGCGGCAGGATCTGCTGGAGCTCATGGGAAAAGTCGCCGAGACCCTTGGACAGGCGCACCACATCGGCATCGTC
>JAHJLU010000450.1 GCA_018821745.1 Myxococcota bacterium
ATCGAGGGCGATGGCCTTGGAGAAATATTTGACGGCGGTCTGGTATCGCTCCCGATATTTATAGATGCTGCCCAGAGAATTGTATGCCTCTTTATATCCGGGATCAATGCGAACTGCCTGCAAAAAGAGCTTCTCGGCGGTGGTGTAATCATTCTTGTTTTTATAGGAGGTAGCCCGGTCAAAGAGGCTCTTGGCGTTCTTGCTCTCCGCACTGGTGATGGCGGGAACCGGGATCATGGTAAAGGCCAGCTCCGTGTTGCTCCATACAAACCCGTACATGCCATCGCGCCAGCGTGCCTGCTTCACCACCGCATTGGCCCTGGGATCCCCCAGAATGCCCAGCGCATTGATGATCTCGACAATCACACCCTTGTCCTGCTCTCCCTGCTCCGAGAGCCGCTCCATAAGCGGTTCAAGGGCCTTGACGCTGCGCATGCCCCCCAGGGCACGTGCGGCCAGCTTCCGGCACTCACGGGTCTTCCCGTTAACCAGTTCGTCTATTATCCGGTCCTCAACCACGGGCTCTCTCAGGGAGATGAGCTTGTAGGAGTATATTTCGAACCACCTTGCCCCTTTTGCCTCCTGGGAGGCCGCCTGCCTGAAGATCTTCCCCACCTGGTCCAGGGTCCTGCCGATACGGACCTGTTCTTTCTGTCGCGCCTCGTCCGCGATACGGTATCCACGATACCACCAGGAAAACACAACCGCTGTCAAGATGACGGCGAAGATGGCCAGCCGGGTACGGTTACGGAGGATCCAGCGCCTGAACATCTCGTAGCCCGAGTATTTGTATGTCCCCACCAGCTCACCGGCGAGAAAACTCTGGACCTCCTGCGCCAGCTCCTGGGCGTTGCGGTAGCGATCCTCCTTGGTCTTCTGCAGCGCCTTCATGGTGATGGCGGAGAGCTCGGGAGGGACGTGCTCATTGCGCTCAAGGGGCGGGATGATGGGGTCTTCGAGGACACTCAGCAGGACGGTCAGGGCGTTTGTCCCCGTGTGGGGAGGCTGCCCCGTGAGGATCTCGTAGAGGATGGCACCGAGCGTGTAAACGTCGGTCCTCTCATCGATGTCGTCCACATCACCCCGGGCCTGCTCCGGCGGCATATAGGGAGGTGTCCCCATGGGTTGACCGGAGATGGTCTGGGCACCCAGAGACTCTTTGAGCTGACGGATCTCTTTGGCCAGGCTGCCCTTGGAGAGATCTTCCAGATCGTTCATTTTTGCCAGGCCCCAATCCAGCACCAGGGTCTCGCCAAATTTTCCCAGCATGATGTTATCGGGTTTGAGATCACGATGGATAACGCCGCAATCGTGGGCAAAGGCCATGGCATTGCACACATCGATAAAGTTGGGGAGCAGAAGCAGCCGCTCTTTCAAGGACTTGCCCTTGAGTTTGTCGGCCATGGTGGTGCCCCGCACCAGTTTCATGGTGTAGTAGATCGTCCCGTCACTTTTATGCCCCACCTCATAGACGGGGACAATCCCGGGATGCTCCAGATATCCGGTGATTCTAGCCTCGTTGAGGAAGCGAAGCTCTGCAAGATTGGGGATACTTTTACTGGCAGAGGTGCTCATCTCCCGATTTGAGTGGGCCGGGAGCAGCTCCTTGATGGCGACATCCCTGCCTATGTGGGTGTCGAGGGCGAGCACAACCTTGCCGATCCCTCCGCGGCCGATGTCTCCCTTGAGCTCATAGCGCCCCTCGTGCTCACGGGTGAGATTCAAAAACAAATTGGAATCACTGGATATTTTCGCAAACGCGGGCAGCGTGGCTCCGATCTCCGAGGCCACCATGGTACGGGCCATGGGGTCCGGATCCACAGCTCCGGAAAAACCCTGGGGCAGAGTCTGCCTCAAGGCTGCCTCTGACTCCGCAGGGACATCCTGTGACGGCGCGTGGTGGGGAGCGACACCATCATCCCCGAAGGGGTTGGGTATATTCCTGGACTTCACCAGCAGGTCTTCTATGGCCTGTTCGTTCATTCCACGGAGAGTGTCCATGGCCACTGCCTTCTGAACCACGGGTGAACCATCAGCCCCTGACGGGGGAACTTTTGCCTGAATGAACCCGCTCCCCGTCATCTGCAACTCCCCTGAGGGGAGCGTCTTCAGTGTGCCAATATCATCGGAGGAACCCCCTGCGTCAGAGTGTTCCACGCTCCGGGCAGGAGAGGACGTGTGGTTTTCGGGGGTGACGGGAGTATGCTTTTCGGACATCAGGGTGACACGCAATAATGTAAAATCGTTGTCGAGTGTACCACCCTAAACTACAATCGGGAAGGGGGCAACAGGATTTGGATTTCATCAAATTCTACCGCAACCTGGGGCATCACTATACAAGAAACTGGAGTTTCCTGAGCGGAGGCTATATGATGGGAACTTCCCGACCGGTGACGCTTCACCATAAAGGTGTAATGAATTGGCTCAGAAACTAGGCAAGTACCAGGTACTCAAGCGGCTGGCCCTTGGCGGTATTTCAGAGATTTTCCTCGCAGTGGAAGATCAGGGGCGCAGTGTGTTCAGCCCCTTGAACCGCAAGGTGATCATTAAAAAACTGCTGCCCCAGTACTCTGAAGATCCCCGTATGCGCAAGCTCATTCATTACGAAGCGCGACTGCTGGCGGCCCTCAACCACGCCAATATCGTCCAGGTCTACGACGCCGGCATCGACTCACGGGGCGAATCCTACATGGTGCAGGAGTTCATCGACGGGACTGATCTCAAAGCTTTTTTTAACATCGCACGGGAAACCGGCGCAACGATCTCCCCCCCGATCATCTATTATATCGCCGAGCAGGTCCTGCGGGCACTGGTGCATGTCCACGAGCTCTCGGACAACAGGGGCAACTCCTATCACCTCATTCACCGGGATCTCTCCCCCACCAACATCATGGTCTCCATGTCGGGAGATGTGAAGCTCCTTGATTTCGGGCTGGCCAAACGCTCCGTGGATATCACAACTTCGGGGAACATCGCCGGGAAAATCCCCTACATGGCCCCTGAGCAGTTCGAGCGCGTCCGGATTGACAGCCGGATTGATCTCTTCGCCCTGGGGTCCGTCCTCTACGAGCTCATCACCGGGCTCCACCGCTTCAACGGCGAGAGCGACCTCGAGATAATCCGGCGCATCAGAGGCCGCCATGAACAGCCCCTGCATACCATCGCCCGGGGATTTCCCCCCGAGATGATTTCCTGTTTCGGCCGAGCCATGGAGTATGACCGGGAGGAACGTTTTCACAGCGCCCGGGAGATGCTCAACTCGCTCGTCACCGTTCCCGCCAGGCACACCTCGTTGCATCGTGGCAGAGAGCTGCTCCAGGATTTCATGGAGTACAACTTCGGCGCCACGAAGATCGACACCTCATTTGTGGACGCTCCAGAGGAGATCGACCTGGTCACCGAGTTCAACGAAGGCATCCAGATGCCCCTCACCGCAGGGGAGTTTTCAGCCATGGAGCAGGAGCTCCGGGAGAGCGAGACGATCATCTACCGGGAGGAGGACCACAAAGCCCAGCCTAACCCGCCGGGGCTGCCTCCTGACAGGCTCACCCCAACGGCCACTGCCCTTCCCGTGCCGGATAAAAAATTATCAAAGCCCAAGAGTTCATCCCCGAGCAACAGGTGGCCCTTCATGTTGCTCATGGCCACAGTCATCTTTGGAGCCATGGGCATTACCTTCCTCTACTTTCAGGACAAAAAGAACGAGGCGTCGGACAAAGTCCTGATCCTGAACGGCAACTACGGAAATAACCAGGTCTTCTTTGACGACACTCCCCACGGCAAGCTGCCCTGCGCCATCACCATCCCCGCCGACGGCAAACCCCACGATCTCAGGGTGGAAGCACCGGGGTTCTTCCCGTGGGTGCGTAAGCTGCGATCCACAGATCCCCTGGACAAGGAGATGAAGGTGCTCATGCGCCGCTATCAACTGGATCTGGAGATCGTGAGTGACTATACCGACCTGGAGATCGCTATCTTGACTCCGGGCATTCGACGCCGTTCCCTGAAATATCTCTACTTGCCAGTTATTATTAAAGAACTTCGCCCCAACTCCCTGATAAAGATTTCGGTCCGCTGGCGTCACAAACGGAAAGATGTGATCATCAAGCTCCCGGAACGGGCCTATCACACCCATAAGATTGACCCCATGCAGATTTTTCGCAATCGCTGAGTGATTATCTGCCGAAGAGATCGGGGGCCTGGGTAACGATGTCGGTGCACTCCATGGAGGCATCCACACGGACCGCCATGAAACCGTTGGCGACACCTTCGACGGGGCCAAGCACCGGGTTGACGTTCTCCGTGACCTCCCGCTCGCCTTCCGTACAGATGCGCTCATCGGAGGCGCCGATGGGGACAAGCTTACAGCCCAGAACATATTGCTCCAGACCCCACTGGGCCTCCCCCAGGATCAGGTCGGAGGTGGCAACAATACCCTGAGAGCTGGTCCAGGAGCGCATGGCCATATAGACCTCGGTCACTTCGATGCCGGGGATATTGGCCGCGTCCAGTGTAACCCCCACGCTCCCGTCTTCGTCCATATCCCACAGACAGGGGGACTGGTGGACCGCCGCCCCGCCGTCGGGACAGAGGATCTGGGGTTTATAGGGTACTGCGTCGTTGATGTCGTCGTTGAGGCGAATCCCGAAGAGGGTGACCGCGGGATCGAAGGAGAGTGCCGAACAGGTAGTGTCCCCCTCTTTCTGGAGTGCCACATCCACGGGATCAAGGTTCGCAAAGAGACTCTCCCTGAGGGTCATCACTGTGGGGTTCGGCTGGCCGGGGATATTGACCGCGGGGATCTCGAGGCGGCACAATTGCACCCTGGCGTACATGGGATCCTCGTCGGCGTGGTACTCAACGCGCATGAGCAAAGTGGACATGGTGTCGGTCTCCACTATTCCCGCGGCGTTGATATGAACATACTGGGTAACCTTTGCGGCAAAAACGCCCGGACCACCCTGTCCATCGCTGATATCGTAGGATTCACCGCACACCAGACCCCCATCAGGCTCATTATTGGCGTTGTTGGAGGAGCACTGGGTGCCCTCATCGCCCGTTTTATCGGGCTCACACATGTAGGTGGCAAAAGCCAGGCTGATGGCAAAAAAGGCTTTAAAACAAAACATGAGACCTCCCATAACTACTTGTAACATAAAATATTTTAGAATTATAGTGAATTAAGATGAATTTTTTTCTTGCAAAAAAATTCAGAACCTATATAGAGATTTCCGCTTGGGTTGGTAGCTCAGTCGGTAGAGCAACGGACTTTTAATCCGTTGGCCGGGGGTTCGAGTCCCCCCCAACTCACTAAGCATAACAATTAGACTATTTCATCGGGGCAGGACAAGTGTCTGCGCCCACTCGATGAATTCCGACTCCAACTGCTCCGCCTTCCCACCAAATACTCTGGTCAAAACCTGATAATCGCTCAGTTTTCCGCCATTGTCCCGCATATTCCTGTAGAGGGTGGCCAGGACACCTTTCTTCTGTGCGTACATCATGAGATAGCGAGCCTGGGCATAGTTCTCATCCACATGGGCACCATAAAAGTCCTCGTCCAGGGTCAATTCCTTGATAGACCGCAATTTTTTCGATGCGATGGCCTTCTGGAGGATGGGGAGTCGCCAGTTGAGCACCCCCACAATCTCCTTTTCTCCCACCCGACAACCCTCATGCAGTGAGGCGAGGCCCTCGTTGAACCACTGGGGAACGTTCGGGAAATCATAGACAATCAGCGCATGGGTCAATTCGTGGATAAGGGTGCCACCCCCGGTGTTGATGTCCATGACCAAAGTGCGGTTTTCGTCGGTGTAGTAGCCGAAGTAGGAGACATCTTTGTGTCCGAAGAGCGCGGATGCCCATTTGCGGTAGCTCTTCTGCCCGGAAAAAAGCAGGACGGTGATAACCTGGTCGGGACGACGCTTGAAATAGCTGGTCCACAGGGCCTTGGCCGGTTTTACCACGGACCAGAGGGTGTGTTTTTCCAGTTGCGGATGATCCATATCTCCCGCCACCACAAAGGGCGGCGCCACAACAAACTGAAAGCTGCCGTCCAATTTTCCCCGCAACTGTTTCACGCGCGCTCCACACTGTTCCTCCATGGTGAGGGTTTTTGGGGGTGCGTCGGGCAGTCGCATGCTCTTCCGTTCCTGTATAGTATCCCGTTCCTTTTTTGTTTTTATATAGTTACAGGTATAGAGTCCAAGGTTGCAGACAACCAGGATTCCTATCATTAACCGTCTGGTGCTCATGGAAATCTCCCTTGAGGTCGGTTCGGCCCGATTTTATCCTCTCCAGGGTACAATAGGCAAAAACCGCAGGTGATTCCCCGGAATTTTTTCATTATTTTTTTCTTAAACTGATCACGGCGAATGGGTGCAGACGATTTCACACACATCCCACGGGAAGACATCGCATAAAAAACGTCATTTGACACCGCTGGCAGCTTCTGGCTCTGCGGGTATCAGGGGGCCCGCTGGGGGGGAATCTTTCGCAGGGCACGAAGGGCCCTGGCAACCTTCTCGTGATTGCCGCTTCGGGAGAGGGTCGTAGCGTGCCACTCACGGGCTTTAACAGCGTCACCCTTCAGGATGTACAGCCTCGTGAACGCCAGGGCCACCTCCCATGTCTGTGGGCCCGTCTTCTGGGCCTTAAGGAGGTTTTGCCCCGCCTCATCAAGGACTCGAAGGTGGTTGGAGTACTCCAGCAGGGAGGAGTATACCTGCGCCATGAGAATCTGTGCCTTGAGCAAGGAGGCTTCCCATGATGATGCCCTGCGGGAGAGAGCACGGTTAACCGCGTCCAGGGCCTCAAAGGGACGACCGGATCCCAGAAGGACTCGCGCGTTCAGGATGAGGGCCGCCTCATATTGCGGCTGGAGATAGAGCGCCTGGGACGCAAAGCGAGACGCCGTGAACAAGAGCCCCTTTTCCAGAAGCCTGTTCCCCCATGCGACCATGAGACGAGCGGTCTCCCTGCGAGCGTAGCGTGACCCCGTGGGCCTTTTGAGCAGCCACGCCAGGAGACTCTCCCACCGTGGACCGCCTGGTGTTACGGCAGCCGTCTCGGGGACCGGCTTGCCAAACCAGGGGGTAACATACTCCAGAGAATAGCCAAGCGGAAGGATAACCATGGGATCCACAAAGACCGGTATCTCCTGGCCGGGCCCCTTGACCATGAGAGCCTCCTGAACTCTGCGGGAGCGCTTCACCGTAATCCCTGAAGGGAGCGGACTCCCCGCCAGGGCCACCATCACCCGTGAGAAGGTGGAGGGAGAAAATACAAAGATCCCCTTC
>JAHJLU010000451.1 GCA_018821745.1 Myxococcota bacterium
ATCGGCGATGTGTATGGTGACATCCTCTTAGAATCGCCTGAGCGCCAGGTCACAGGCACGACGTCGCCAGGTTCTGTCCATGCCAAGGCTCATGATGCGGTTCGCCCTGTCATAGGTGGGGGCGATCTCGTTAAACATTGCGGTGATGTTTTTCTGGGTTTTGTCCATTTTGTGTTCCCTGGGAGGTCTCACCATACGCTCCTCCCTGCAGGAAGTGGGCGACGTCAGCTGTTGTCGCTCGGGGAAAGCCTTCTCCCATATTGCTTGTGCGTTACAGAAAGTCCAGGGGAACAAAGCATAATTCTCAGATTTTTCGCCATATCCACGCCAGCAGCGCTCAAAGAGCACCTGGTCCCTTCACGAAGTTGATTGTGGCCACAGTGGAGAGGGGGATATGGACGCCTCCCTTCACTGGAAGGAGGGGCAGTTCCAAGATACCGCACGCTGGTGTATTGTTGTTAACTGAGTCTCGTGTATAATCTGGGGTAATAGACCCCTTCGAAGGTGAGGATGATCATGAAGAGAATTGTAATCCTGGGTGTGACGATTTTATTGGTCGCCTGTACACAAAGCGAGCAGTGCACCAATGGAGTGGACGATGACAATGACGGCACCATTGACTGCTTCGACTCCGACTGTGCGACCCACGAGAGCTGTCTCCCCAGGTGCGGGGATGGGGTGCCCAACACCGTCGAGGAGCAGTGCGACGGTTTGGACCTGGGCGGCGAAAGCTGCGTGTCACAAGGCTTCTATAGCGGCCAGCTCTCCTGTGATGCGGAATGCCGGCTTGTCACAACAATGTGCCAGGGCGGATGCGGGGACGGAATCCTCAATGGCGGCGAGGAGTGCGATCTCAGCCATCTCAACGGGGCCACCTGCGCCTCCCTCGGCTACAGCTGGGGGGAGCTGGAGTGCGATGAGAGCTGCCACTATGACACCTCCCAGTGTGGAGCGTGCGGGGACGGCCTCTTCAACGGTGCCAATGAGGAGTGCGACGTGCAAAACGGAGCTGAGCAATTCGGTGACGCGCTCTGCGATGACGTGGGCAAGCCCCACGGCGAGCTCCAGTGCACCGAGACGTGCTCCATTGAGTATTCGGCGTGTCACGCATTCGCCGCAATTGATACAGCCAACTCGTTCAGTTGCGCCATTGACGACACGTCGAGGCTCTGGTGCTGGGGGGAAAACAGCTCTCTGAACATCGTGACGAGCGGTGAGGGATACTCCCCTCTTGACGCTTCGGGAGCGTGGGTGCAGATCGTCACCCACGGGGGAAACATCTGCGGCGTCAAGGCCGACGGCTCCCTGTGGTGTTGGGGCAACAACTACAACGACCAGATGGGTACGGGAGGGAACAGCAGCACGACCCCGGTCCTGGTAAGTTACAACTGGAGCAAGGTGGTGGTGAACCTCCGCCATGGCTGTGGACTGCGCCAGAGTGGCACGCTCTATTGCTGGGGGGAGAATGCCTTCGGCCAGCTGGGGGACGGGACCGGGGAGGACCGGGAGACGCCGACGGTTGTAGCTGACTTTTCCAGTTGGCGCGATGTGGACGTGGCGGGCTTCAACTCCTGCGGGGTAACCGCCGGTAACGGACTGTGGTGCTGGGGGAGCAATGTGTTCAATATTCCGGATGTACCGTTCTACGGCAAGGGACAGATTCCGGGACAGTGGGAGGCCATCACCCTGGGGAGTGGCCATCTGTGCGGACTCACCCCCGCAGGGGCGCTCCTCTGCCTCGGCGCCAACGCCAGCGGCCAGTTGGGGGACGGGACCACCGCTCGGAGCGATGTGCCGCTCCCGGTGGAGGGCACCTGGCAGATGGTACGGGCAGGCGACAGCCACACATGCGCCATCAAGGATGACGGCGCTCTGTGGTGCTGGGGAGCCAACGGGTACGGGCAGCTGGGGAATGGCACCACCGAGAACAGCGCCCTCCCGGTCCAGGTCGCCGGCGAGTGGGTCAACGTGGGGTTGGGGCCCGAGGGCACCTGCGGCGTCAAATCAGATGGCTCCGCGTGGTGCTGGGGAAGGAACGATTTCGGGCAGATAGGGGACGGCACCACGAGTTCGAGCTCGGTCCCCGTGAAGACACGGTGAGCCTTCCCTCGTACCGCCCTTAACTTATATGATTTGGGGAAAGCGGGATGGGCGAAGTCCCCTGTTGTAAAGCGTGTGAATAATCAGAATCGTTGGGTCAGCGGTTGACCTGGAAGGTGCGATCGCCCTTCTCGAAGAAGGCGATGATTTGCCGGGCAGCGGCGAAACCCGCATTGATATTGGCTTCACCGGTTCCTGCGCCCATTTTTTTCTCTGTCCCGTGGTAGCGAAGTCCGTAGGTCTCAAGGAGCTCTGCGTGACAGTCAGGGGCGACATCCGTGGCGTACTTGAAGTCGGGGCGCTCCGCAAACATGAGCTTGAGTCCCTCTTCACACACGACTTCCTTACGGGCGGTATTGATGAGGGCGGCGCCATTCTTCATTTTAAAGAGCAGGTTTTTGTTGATGGAGCGGGTAGTCTCGGCGTTTGCGGGGATATGCAGGGAGACATAGTCACTGGTCTCGTAAAGCTCCTCGACCGTATCACAGACATACACACCCTCGGCCTCCATGGCAGCCTTGGGCACATAGGGATCAAAGGCACGGATGTGCATCCCGAAGCCCTTGGCGATATTGGCCACGAAGCGGCCCACGTTGCCGTAGGCGTGAATCCCCAGGACCTTGTCCCTGAGCTCGCTTCCAATACCTTTGGTGAACTTGTTTCGGGCCACGTAGAGCATCATCCCGATGGCCAGCTCCGCCACGGCGTTGGAGTTCTGACCGGGTGTGTTCATGGCGCAGATATCGCGGGCAGTGGCTGCGGCGAGATCGATGTTGTCATACCCGGCACCGGCGCGGACAATGACCTTGAGTTTGGGGGCCGCCGCGATCACCTCTGCGGTGGCCTTGTCGGAGCGGATAATCATGGCATCCGCATCGGCAACGGCCTTGAGCAGATCGGCCTTATCGGTGTAATTTTCGAGTTTTACAAGCTCGTACCCTGCTTCATCAAAGATTTTCTGGATCCCGGAAACTGCTTCCGGTGCGAAGGCTTTATCCGTGGCGAGTAACACTTTTTTTGACATGATACCTCTCTCCTCAGTGGTTGGAATACAGGGTGGAACCTTGGCGTCCACCCACGCAAGTGACAATGCCAGAACACAAACCCCTTTTCAAATGATTTTCACGTGATTGGAGAAAGAAGAGCGTGTTGAAATGAACGTGAGATCCGATCAGGCTGAGGCCTCGGCGGCGGCGTCCTGCTTCTCTACCCAGATGGCAAAGAGCAGGGTTCCAATGGCAGAGAGAACACCGACACCCGCTAAAATGGACCACCCAAGGATCTGATTGTTCTGCTTGACCATGATGTCATTGAATATGTAGGCACCGGCAGGACCACCGATGATGGAACCGAGCGCCATGGGGAGGTTGGCATATCCCATGTAGAGACCTTCCTGCCCTTTGGGAGCCAGCTTGCCTATGAACTCAAACCGCCTTGATGCTTCGAACAGCTCACCGAAGGCAACCATGGCCACGGTGATGATGGCATACAACCCGCCCATGGGCAGCGTCCCCAGGACAGCGCCCCGGAGATTGGTGTGGGTCAGGAGCGGTATAATATTGATGAGCATGGCCGCGCTGATGAGGAGCATCCCCACGACGATGCTGCGGATGGGGGCCATCTTGCCAAAGAGCCTGGTGATAAGCAGCTGGAAGAAGACAATGACAAAGGGATTTGCCATGGTGTAGAGCTCGACGGGTGGTCTGTCCTCAACGAAATGCTCCAAATAGAGGGGGATGACATTGTAAACCTGGTGGTAGATGAAGGCAAAGCCGGTGACGATGAGCAGGAACAGCATGAACCGCCCCTGCTTGAGCACCAGAACCATGTTGAGCATGGTCTTCCCGAAGGATTTCTTCTCATCTCCCTCATGTGGGGGTTCTTCATATTTCATGATAACCGCGAACAGAGCCAGGACCGTCATGGCGGCCGAGACAGCAAAGATAAAGGAGAGATCGGTGTTGATACGGACAACATAGGAGACCGCCCGTCCGAACAGGGATCCGATGTTGATCACCATGTAAAAAATAGCGAACCCCAGAGTAGCCAGCTTGGCGGGAGAAAACTTGGCCACGGCGCCGGCAATGCAGGGTTTGATGATGGACCCCCCGAGCCCGATGAGGGAGAACCCGATGAGGACCATGAGAACAACAGCGAACGGC
>JAHJLU010000452.1 GCA_018821745.1 Myxococcota bacterium
CAGCGAACACCCTCGGTGCCCACACCCAGATCCTCGACTTCCATGGGGATCTCTGTGGTACAAAGTCCCAGCGCCTGTGCGAAGCTGGCGTCGGGTTCCCCGTCGCAGCTGCCCTCATGGGACTCGCCCTGTCTCACGGTGTTGCAATAGGAGCTCATGAGCAGCGCCCCGGATGTTATGTCTTCGTCCTGGGGAGCCTCGCTGAAGAGGGCTGCCTGAGCCTGGCACAGCTCAGTGATCTCGGCGTCATGCCCGCCGTATCGAAGATCGTAGAGTTTCTTCAGAGTCTCCGCGTATCCCACCAGGGCGTTCCCCTTGGCCAGGTTTGGTGCCGGGGCTTCCATGAGGGAGTTGAGGGTGAAGGTTACCGTGGCATCAAAGGTCGTTCTCTCCAGGGCATCTGTCCATGAGACGCTTACCTCAAAGGATTCAGTGCCCGTGGTGGCGTCGGGGTCGCAGGTGCCGATGAGCTGGTTGAAGATCATCTGGTCCGAGGGTGCCAGATTCTGGGGAGTCACCTCCTGGGGGTCTGTGGAGATCTCTTCCCCATGGAATTTAACCACGCTGAAGGTGGAGGGCAGCACCATGCGCACTCTGACGTTGAGGGCCGCCACGTCAAAGTTGGAGACGAAGTTGTCCTCGAACTGGCGGTGGGCCTCCTGGGGGGAGTCGATGAAAATGAATGCGCCCTTGCCCGCATCGGTGAGCCGATCCAGGAGACGATCGTTGAAGCTCTCTCCCAGCCCAACGCCCATGAGGTGGATCCCCTCTTCCGAGGCCACTCCCGCCTGTGCCTTGATGAGATCCACATCGGTCTCGCCCGCGTTGGCGGCGCCGTCAGTGAAGAGCACCACCCGGTTCATGCGGGAGGCGTCGTAGTGCGCGGTTGCCGTATTATAGGCGCGGCTCAGCGCCGTTGAGAGGTTTGTGATGCCGTCGGGTCGGAGCTGGGTGAAAATGGAGTCCAGATCCGTCTCCAGGGGCGCGAGGTTCTCCGAGAGGACTGTGGGGATGGCGCTCATGCGTACGATGGAGACACGATCGTCATCACCAAGGCTGTCAAAGAGGATGGAGACGCTCTCCTTGAGGAGCTCGATGGCTTCACCCGCCATGGATCCCGAGCTGTCCAGCACCAGCACCAGGTTCATGGGGCGCATCTCCTCGCGGCTGCGGTCCGGTGAACGGACGCCGATCTGCAGAGTGTAAAGGCCAGATGCATCAGAGGAGGGGCGAAGCTCGGGGTAGAGCGCCAGCCCCGAGTCGGGCGCTTCATAGTCGAAGGTGGCGTAGTTGAGGAACTCCCAGGGGCGTACCCATGCGGGGTTGACGTAGTGCCCGCTCAGGATCTCACGGGATATATAGGCGGGGGACGCCTGGGAGTTGGAGTCATCGGCGGAGAGGTACAGGGTTGTGGGGCCGTTGTCCTCACAGGTCTCCGGGGGCCAGTTGGAGGGATCAAACTCCTCGGGCGGCTCCGTGGTTGTGCTGTTCACATTGTTGAGGTTGTTGCTGTTATTGCTGTTGTTCGTGTTGACGTTGTTGCCATTGTTAACGTTGTTGGCGTTATTTACGTTGTTCTGGTTGTAGTAGTTGTTGGAATCACCGGAAGCATCGTCGGCCACACCACAGCCAATGAAGAGGGTAATTGAAAGTAGCGCAATCGAAAATAAGTATAAATGTCTCATAATATAAGCCTCCTACGCTCTAATGATTTTAGTTTAGCAATAAACAGGGGGTTGTCCAGCAAAATTTTGCAAAACTAATAATAATGCAGAGCGACGGGGGTGACAGCCGTAAAAAGCCGGGAACTAATCCGAGAGGGTTGAGGGGCGGGCGAGGCGGAGGCGGACGGCGGTTCCCTGGTCGTCTGGTGGTTCCTGGGAACCGTCGGTCCAGGCGAACCAGTAGAGGTCGCCGGCGCGGGTGACTGCGGGGGTTGTCTGGTGTCCGTAGCGGGTGGTGTTGATGCCGAACTCGCCGGTGGTAAATTCTCCGGCGGAGTTAAAGCGCCGGGCTCTGATGGAGGCGCCGTTGCCGTCAATGGCGCTCCAGTCTTCCCACAGCACCAGGTAGCCGTCGTCGGTTACCTGCAGGGCTGGTTTGATCTGGGAGGCGGTTATGTTCTCCGAGACCAGGAACTCGTCGGCCAGGGGGAGGAAATCGAGCCCGAAGAGGCGGCAGTGGATGCCCCACACCCAGGGATCAAACTGGTGGCTGTTGTCGATCCAGCAGGCGGTGTATTGGGTCTGTGTGGCAACGAACACGGGCTCGGCCTGCTTCTCGGTGATGATGCCGTTGAGGCCGAAGCTGGCCACGGCGGTGCCGTTCAGTTCCATGAGCTGGGCGGTGATGCCCGGGGCCTGGGTGTCGTACTGCAGGGAGTAGTCTTCATACACGACCACCCATCGCCCCGGTGCCACAAAGGTCGCTCGGGGGCGGATCTGGAGCCCGGCGCTCTCCACGGGGAGGGTGAACTCGCCGGGGGAGGTGGTGACACCGTTCATCTGGGCGATTCCCTGGGCATTGAAGAAGCGGCCCTTGAGATCTGCGCCACCGACTCCCGCGGGATCGGCCCAGAGCACGAAGAAGGTCCCGCCGTCGGAGGTGGCCACCGTGGGGTGGACGTTGGGGCCGTCGTCGAATTCGTCGATCTGGAACTCCGGGGCGACCTCTGTGCCGTTCATGTCGATGACCCGGCCCCGGATCCCTTCGTGGAAGGAGCCCCCGGTGATCTCGTTGATCCACACAATGAGGATGTTCCCGTCGGCATTGACCACTGCCGCCGGTGCGTACTGGTTTCCGCCCGTGACCACATTGTTGACGTTTATCTCGAAGAGGCTCTTGCCGTCGGCCTGGAAAAAGTGAGCCTTGATGCCCGCCCCTCCGCCGTCGGAGGCGCTCCAGTCTGTATAAATGAGCACTACCGTGGAGTCGGAAGCCACGAGGACCGGTGAGTCCTGATCGCCGAAGGTGCGTCCGTTCCCCACGAAATCGAACCCGTCGAGGAGTGAGCAGGAAGCGTTGCAGCCGTCCCCGGTGACGGTGTTGCCGTCGTCACAGACCTCGCCCTCTTCGATACGATGGTTTCCGCAGACGGGGAGCTCGATAACGTCGGCGTCGGCGTCGGGACCCGTGTCGTGGGCTGAGTCAACGTCTTCGGTCACGTCGGGCTGATCAACATCTTCTCCTGCGTCGGGACCGTAGTATCCGGTCTCGCCTTCACAGGCAAGGAGAGTGAACAAAAAGGCAACAGCAACAAGGAGGTGGAGGTATGTCTTCATTTTCCGATCACCTCACAGTAGACGTCCGTAATGACAGCGGAGTTGTTGGATTCCAGGCACTCCAGGGTGGAGGAGGCGCCCGTGCCGTCATCGTCGGCCATAATGAGCACGTTCACTGCGGCGCTGGGGGAACTTGGGGGAGTATCCCACTCGCAGGAGAGCAACTGGCACTGTCCCGGGGCCAGCGTTACGGTGGTGCCCACGGTACACAGCGGGGCGAGGGTAATCTCCTCATAGGCCGTGTAGGGGAGGTTTGCGGGCAGAGGCTGGGTGCCGCGGTTGCAAATCTCCACGGCGAATTCGGCGTGGGCCTCGATAGTGCAGTCAAACATGCTGCCTTTGGGAGTTACATCGGGGGCTGTCCCCGCGTCCACGCTGCCCTGAACGTTCTGGCGGAAATTGTTGAGGTGGGGGTTGGTCCAGTTCTGTTCCCAGGAGGTGAGGGGTGGAACGATCCCCGCCTCGCTGACGTTGGTGACGGAGTAGGTGTGCTGGTTCCAGATGGTTCTTGAGGAGACCCAGCGGTCCAGAGCGTCGGCGTAGACCCGGATGCCCGGATAGGAGCCCAGCCACTCGGAGCGGCAGACATTGCCCGTCCCCGGGGTGCCCGGTACAGGGACATCACAGACATAGCCGGACCCTGAGCCGCCACACTCCGCGTCGTCGACGCAGCGGCAGAAGTTCATGTCGCACACCCCCGAGGCACAGTCCGTGGCTTCTTCACAGCGGAAGCCCTTGTAGAGAGGATCCATGGGGTTTCCCAGGTGACTCGTGGGATAGGCAACGCCGCCGGCGGTGGAGGGGGTGATGGTGCAGTTGAGGTTGGATGGGACCACCAGCTCGGCGTTAAAGTCGCCGTCCACATCGGCCACAATGGGGTTCTCGTTCCAGGTACACGAGGAGTGCCACTGGGAGAAGAGGACCTCCCCCGTGCGCCCGTCGTAGACCCTGGTAAAGGTCTCGTCGGCGTAGACCACCTCGACCCGCCCGTCGCCCTCGAAGTCGAAGAGGGAGGAGCCTGTCTGGTTGGAGGAGTGGTCCTGGCTCACCTGGTGCCAGAGGATTCCGTCGGTGCGAAGAGAGAGGCAGGTGCTCACGTCGGGGATACCCCAGCAGTCCGGGTCAAAGACCGAGATGGAGTCCGAGGAGGCGGCGGAGAACTCGACCCGTCCGTCGCCGTCGAAGTCTCCCGCCGTGGGGGGACCTCCGCCGGATCCGGCGGGGAAGGCCACGGGGCCGAAGATGGTCCTGCCATGGACATTGATGACCCACGCGGTGCCCCCGGCGACCACAACGATCTCTGCTGTACCGTCCTTTATCTTTCGATCGTCACCGGCGGGATCGAGGGGATAGGTTCCGAAGTCGGCATAGGCGGTGAAAAATCGTCCGGTTCCGATGCTCCACACGGTGTCCCACAGGTTGGTGGCGCTGTTGTACCGGAACATGGTGTGTCCCGTGCACATCTCCACGTTGCCGTCACGGTCGAGATCAGCTACGGCGGGATACCGCAGACCGTTGGTGAGGTTTACGTTGTTTGAAATCTGGAGGCCCGTGTTGTCGTAAACCATTCCATAGGAGATGACCTCGGGGCTGGAATCACCGTTGAGGTCGTGGACGGCGACGCTCGACCACCCGGTGCTCTGGGCGCCGAAGGTGATGTTGGTGCCGCCGGCGTCGTGGCCGTGGAAGAGCTGGATAAAGCTGTCGGAGGTGGCATCGTAGGTGAAGGCTTCCACCCCGCCGAGACCGTTGTGGGCGATTATCTCCGGGCGTCCGTCACCATTGAGATCTCCGATGGCCGGGGTGTTGCAGCCGTTGAGTTGTGTGCCAACATTGTACTGCTGGGTGCAGGTGAGCCCGTCGATAACGCGGATAACTCCGTAGGAGCCGTTTGCATAACCGGAGGAGCCGTCGAGGCCGTCGTAGGAGACGAAGACGATGGATGGATGGATGGTCGTCGGGTCATCGTCAAAGTCGAAATCCACCACCAGGGGAGTGGAGAGCACGTTGTAGTGGATGGGGTAGGGGTCGCCGGCGGGAGGCGCGCTCCAGGCGCACTGGAGGATCGGCTGGAAGAGCCCCGCCACGGAGACATGCCCACACTGCGGGTTAAAGGCTCCCCGGGGGCCATATCCGTAGGGGATACACATGGAGTCGTTGCAGTAGTTGTCGCCCTGACACTCCGCGTCGTTGTTGCAGGGTGGTCCCTCGGGGACGCAGGTCTCATCGAGGCAGACCTCCGTCGCGCTGCAGCAGTTCTCGCCACAGGGTGTCTCTGTGGCACCGCAGGTGCCCGCATCGGCGTCCGTGCCTGCGTCACCGCCGTCGATGACGTCCGAGTCACCGGCGTCGGCATCGGTTACGTCGTCAATGTCACCATCAACCCCGGCGTCGGCGTTGGTGCCAGGGTCCACACAGACCCCTTCCACGCACTTGAGGTGGTGATAGCAGCGGTTTGTGCGGCTGCATGACTCCCCGACATCTTGAAAATCATAGACGGTTCCCACGGTGCAGGCCGTGAGCAGGGCGAAGAGACAGGATTGGAGAAGCAGGGGGATTGTTCGTGGCATGGTTACCTCCCTGGCTCTGGGAGCCGAGGGGTGGGGCGACTAAAGTACCTTGAGTTCTGTAAGTATAGCAGAGATCTTCCCGCTGGTGGCAGGATTCGCTGCAAAGAGGGGGGAACGCAGCTCCGGGGAGGAGATGAGGCCCATGGCATGAAGGGCTGCCTTGGTGGGGGCTGGATTTGTCTCGATAAACAGGGCATCGCAGAGCTCCAGCAGTGAATAATACGCGCTCAGGGCGGCCTGACTGTCGCCGGCGAGGGACGCCTCCATAAAAGCGGAGAATGGCCCCGGGACCACATTGGCCACCACGGAGATGGCGCCCTTTGCTCCCATGGCCATGAGGGGATAGTTGATCTTGTCGTCCCCCGAGAGGAGGATAAAATCATCGGGCGCATATTTGAGGATATCCGCCGCCTGCCCACAGCTCCCGCTGGCCTCTTTGACGCCGATGATATTGGGATGGCCGGCAAGCTCGAGGACCGCAGGCGGGAGCATGTTTACCCCCGTGCGGGAGGGGACATTGTACAAAAGTACCGGGATGGGGGCGCTGTCGGCCACGGCGGTGAAGTGCTTCACGAGCCAGGACTGGGTTGGTTTGTTGTAATAGGGGGTCACCACCAGGGCCACATCGGCGCCGAGCTCCGCCGCCAGTGCGGTGCGCTCCATGGTGGCTTTGGTGGAGAATGAGCCGGTCCCGGCGAGCAGCGGAAACGAAGGCCCCACAAGCTCCCGGGCTGTTTTGAGCAGCTGCGAATATTCCTCCAGGCTGAGGGTGGCCGCTTCGCCCGTGGTGCCGGCCACCAGGATTCCGTGGGTGCCGTTCTTGCGGTGGAAGGAGACCAGCCGCTCAAAAGAGTTCCAGCATATCTGCTCATTGTGAAAGGGCGTGACTAATGCCACGATAGAGCCTTGTAATTTCATGAGAACCTCACTGCTCCGCGGACTCCCCGCTGGAAAAACGGGGGGTTGGAGTCTGCAATGGCAGGCGTCCGGTTATGTCGCCTGCCCTCAGGTGCACCGCCCATTGTATGTCCTCCCCCGAAAAATGCAAGTAATGTGAACGTACTGGGTTGATGTATGGATTGTGTTGTTGCGCTTGGGGGGCTGGATCGGTAGGATTGGGGGGCGGTCCGGCATCGGGGCCGTGAGGGGTTGAACTCCCCAAGGAGCAGATATGAAACAGTTTCCATGGTTATTCCTCTTATTTATTTTTGCCACTTCTGGTTGTAAAGGGAGTGATGCCAGGAAGAGCCCTGTGGAGACACCGCCCTCCCGGCTTCCCACGGCAAAATCACCCCTGTACCCTACGGGAAAAATGCTGCAGACCCAGGCTGGAGTCGATGTGGCCGTGGTTGCCTCGGAAAAGGGACTTCTCGCGGTGGGCAGCGATGGGAAATACAGCCGGATCCTGGTAAAAGGGAAAATGTTGTGGTGCGCTGTGGACAGGAAAATCGGGGGGGTCTGGTATGTTGTGGAGAAAGAGGGTGCGCGCCAGATGTGGCTCTACGACCTTCGAACCGGGACAGAGCCCTTTAAGGTGCTTTCCTCATACCCATTCAAGGATCTCTCCGTATATCCGGTATATGTAGAGTATGACGCGTCGCTTTTGCTCAGTGGCCCATACAATTTTGAGGCCGCGGTTGTGATCTCCTATAAAAAGGGGGTCCTGAAAGTTACAGGTGACTATGGCCCGCTCACCCTGATTGATGAGGAGCGAAAGCAGAAGTATGCAAAGCAGATCAACGCGCTGAAACTGGAAAACAGTGAACGGCTCACGGCGCTGTTCAAAAAGAGCGCCGCCTATACGCTCTTTGATAAAAGCCCGAAAAAGCCACTCGCGCCGCTGCCCGTGGATCCGGCTCCGTGTGGTGGAGACAAGAGCATCTGCGGCGGGGCGGTCAATATTCCAGGGACCAGCCTTTACAACGTCATGGTGGAACACAGCTGCGGAGACGGCTGCTACTTCAGGATGGTGTGGTACGACAGCGCACGGAAGCTCTACCTGGACCCGGAAGATATCTCCAGGACGAGCAAGGACGCTGCCTCGATCAAGGGAGGACTAGTGTTCGGGATTACCTCCCCAAAGGGGCAGGGCATGATTTTCAAGAACATCCTCGTCCATTACGCAAAGGGTAAAGTGCTCGGCGGTTTTAAGGCCGGTGGCGGCTGGATAGGTGGCGGCTGGCGACTGTAGAGAAGTAAAAATGATCCGGGGTCTCTCTCGCGGCCCAGGCTGTCTTCCTCGAATAACCGGAATAGTTGCTGCCCATTATGCTATCCCCGTATTTTAGGGGGGCTAGGGGAAAATATAGTGAAAGTGGAACTTTAAACCCTGTGCAAAAAGAGATGGTGAAACGGCGGGAATTTAGGGTATAGTATGGCGGGGAACGCTTGCGCCCTTTGTTTTTTAATTAACCGCAAGATGAAAAAGGTTGCCCATGAAGTGGACAGGATATTTTCTTCTCCTCAGCGGTATGGGAACAGTCACCCTCTCCATGGGGTGGATTGCCGGTTACCATGGCCTCGGAACCATCCTCACGGTGGCGCTGATTCCCTTCTTTCTGGCGCTCCTTCTGGCACTCTTCATCAACTCTCTCCAGGGCAGCGGTGATGAAATCCGGGAAATCGAGCGGGCGCTCAATATGCGAACGGCCCAGCTGCAGGATGCCAACCGCACTATCCGTCGCATCTCCACCAAAGATCAACTCACGGGGCTGTATAACAAGCGCGGTGTCAAAGACATGCTCGGGCGCGAGATTACCCGTTCCCGCCGCATCGGCAAGCCCCTGGTGGTGCTGGCCATTAACTTCAGGGATTATGAGATCGAAGACACCCCCAAGCGCTACTCCATGATGTCTATTCTGGGCAAGCGCCTCACCAGCTGGATGCGCGAGACGGATCTCTTCGCCCGTGTCTCCGAGGACACCTTGGCATTTTTGCTCCTCGACACCGACGAGAAGGGGGCCATGACCTTTCTGGAACGCCTCAACCAGCGGCTCAACGGCTCCAGTTTCCAGTTCCCTCCCTTCAGTGCGGGGATAACAGTTTTCCCCACCCATGGTGACTCTCCCGAGCTGCTCATCGCTGACGCCATCGATCTGGCCAAGCGTGTGGCGCCCGGAGAGACCAAGATTTTTGAGCCCGGGAGCGTCGATGCCAGCCGCAGGATCCCCTCCACCATGGACGATGACACCCAGGAAAATTCCTGAACGCGATTTCTCATAATACTACATTAACTGGGTGATGCAGAGAGCTGGTGCGCTCAGTGGAGGCGTCGCACAAAGAGGAGCAGTCCAAGGGCCAGCAGCATGAGGGGGGGCACCGAGGTCTTTTGTCCGGGAAGTGACTGGCAGGCGAGCACGTGGTCGCCGGAGTTGGTCTTGAGGATGAGGGGGCCGTCTCCGCCGGCGCAATAATGGTTGACCCCGTCCTCGTGGAGGACGCACTGCATCCCGGGGGCGCAGGCGGCGGTGTCGGGGGTGCAGAAGGTGGAGCACCAAGTGCCGTCGCCATTGGTCTGCATGACACACAGGCCGATATTGCAGGAGGACTCACGGGAACATGGCTCGGAGATGCCCCGTTTGCCTTCGGTGCAGGTGCCCGCGTCGGCGCAGGTGCTGTCGACGGTGACGGAGATGGAGGTGGTGGAAGTGTTGCCGCCCAGATCCCGCACTACAGCCCGCAGGGTGTGCTTGCCGTCGGTCATGTTGCTCAGTTGCCACTCGAACTTGGGCCACTTTTTCTCGCCTTTGGAGTCGTCGTCGAGGAAGAGCTCCACCCAGCGCCCCAGGGAGTCTTCGTCGCCTGTGTAGAGCAGCACCGTGGTGTTGGGGAAGATCACCGCCCCCTTCCCGGGGTTGAGGAAGTCCACCCAGGGGGCCTCCAGATCTTCCTGTGAGCCCAGATTTTCGGTGAGAACGGCGAAGCTGTCCTGGTTGTAGGTGCCGTTGCAGGCTGCCCCGTCGGGGACGGAGCCGCTCTGCCACCAGGGATCGTTTGTGACCCAGGGGTTCATGACCGCCGAGGTGTCGTCCACGTGGGCCAGCCCCAGGGAGTGCCCATTCTCGTGGACGATGGTGGTGACCACGTCCCCGAGGGTGTTTAGATCCGCAGAGAAACAGAAATTTACATCGCCTTTGCTGGAGTTGCCGCAGTCAAAGGGAGAGACGCCAACCATGGCGCCGGGGTTGGCGGTGATGGCCGTGGCGTGACCACCAACCATCATCATCTGATAGGGGGTGGTGTCGGGGCGCACCCGGGTGATTTTTACATCGAAGGGGGCATAATAGTAGCGGACCCAGTTGGTGATGGCGTCGAGGACCGCCTCCCGAGTGGGGAGGAGCCCGGTGATATAGGGTTCGTGGTCAAAGGGCGGGATCTCGCAGGTCTGGTAATCGGGGATCCATGAGGTCATCTGCTCGGGATCATCGCCACCCTGGGTAATGGTGCCGCCGTCAAAGTTCAAAAAGAGTACCACCGGGGAATCGGCGGCCTTGAGGTTGGGCAGGACCGGGCAGAGCTCAGGAGGCAAGCGGCCAGGGGCCAGGAAGTAGCCGCCACACTTGTGCTTTCCGGGGAGCGTGCCACCGGTCTCTGTGGCAAAAGATTGGCCCGGTAGAGCAGCTATGAGCAGTGACAACAGGAAAACACGCATTTGAGACTCCCTTTCCCCCTGAAAGTATCTTATTATCCATCGCGGGAAATTCAACCGAAAAGGGGCAATTTCGCTTCCAGTAACCCGTTTGTCCCACGTTTCCCGGAAAAGGACCAGCCCATGGGTCACCTCGTTGGAAAAGATGTGTACAGAGCGTTGGGGCAGAAGCTCGATAATCTCACCTGTAAAACGCCTTATACACCGGAGTTTGAGGCTATTCTGAGAAAACTGTACAGCGCGGCGGAGGCCGAACTGATTGTGAAAATGCCCTACGGACTCTCCAGCGCCCGCCGCATATCGAGGATTGTGGGGTACGATGTCACGGATCAACTGGCAGAGCTGGCGGATCGGGGGTTGCTCATGGATGTCCTCCTTGAGGACGGACCCGCCTACATTGTGTCACCCTTTGTCATCGGCGTCTTCGAGTTCACCATGATGCGCACCCGGGGGCAGGTCGAACCCGACGCCTGGGCCCGGCTCTTCTCCGCCTACCTCGACAGCGGGGTCCTCTATGGTGCCAACGCCCACGAACACATCGCGGTCCCGCCCATGCGCACGCTGCCCCACGAGGCCAGTCTGAACCCGGGGGTGTGTGAGGTGCTGGACTTCGACCGCGCCTCGGCCATGATCGCCCGCAACACGGTCTTTGCCATGGGGGCGTGCTCCTGTCGCCACGAGAAACTGCACCTGGGTGAGAAGACCTGTGACATTCCGCTTGAGACCTGTGCCTCCATGGGGGGCGCCGCTGAGTACA
>JAHJLU010000453.1 GCA_018821745.1 Myxococcota bacterium
ACCCCTATCCCGACGCGGGATATCTGGGTCACATCGACGGGGCCATTTTCAACAATATGATCGCAGCCACCTCCGCAGCGCTCTTTGCCTCGGACTCTGGCTTCGACGCGGGCATCACCCTGGAGCAGGCCCGGGGCGCCCTGGTTTACCACAACACCGTGTGCTCCTCCACGGCCCCCTTCTCCTCCATCGAGTGGCGATGGGACAACACCATGGTCTACCTGTACAACAACCTGGTGTGCCACAACCTGCGCGACCGCGGGGGCGAGGCTGTCACCGGGGGCAACGTGGAAAACGCCGACATAAGCTGGTTTGAGGACCTGAATACCGGCGACCTCCACCTCACCGTGGGGAGCGCCTCCGTGGGCACCCCCGTCCCCGTTGACGAGGAAAGCTATTACTCCTACGACTTCGATGGCGACGAGCGCACTGTCCCCCTCACTCCCGGAGCTGACGAGCCCCAATAACACAGGGCGTCACAACTATCATCATGTAAGAAAAACAGGTTCCCCGTCATCCCATACTCATCCTCTGGATAGGGCTGCACCTCATTACTGCAGCCATGGGATGTGGAAAGTAGGTACCAGACATAAAACTCACAGTCGTCGCACCCAATAACACCTATACAGATCAATACTTCCTGGGGGAAACCGGCCATTCTGCTGCATCAAGGACGAAGGGGTCCACGGGATTTTTGTCATCATCGGATGTTCCCAGAGCGGTATCTGCATCATCGTGGAACATGCACAAACGGTTTTCGGCAACAAATTGGTGATCGTTGTCACAAGGGGCTTCGTGGGCGACAATCTCGAGAGTGTCCTCTCTGCAGCGCAGTGAGAGTTTGCCTGCCCCCGTGTTTTTTATCATGCGCCATTGTCCATTGATGCTCCTTTGCCACCATTAACCTGGCCTCAATCGAAGGATCCTCGTCATATGCCGTGAAATCGCCTTTGATCAGCAGACCTCGTGTTGCCTCGTCGAGGAACGTCTGGTCCAGAACCACCGTGTCTAGCCCGAGAAGCTCCAGCAGTACTTTCGGCAGCTTTGTAACCGGGTTGCTGTTCAGTAACAGCGCATCGAGGGGAGGGTGGGACATGGGGCTCCTGGCAGCAGGTCGCGCTCAGGGGCGAGCGCGCAGATCGTCTTGAGGATAGGTGGGCTCCTCGGTGGGCGGGTTCAGACACCCCTCGGAGGAGCCCAAGGAGGGCATGGCCCCGAACACGTCCTGCAAAGTCTCCACGGAGCCGCTTCCCGAGACGCGGGCGGGATCGATGATGTTGAGATAGCAAGGATTCGACGGGGCGTCCACGGCCTTGCCCTCGTCGCGCCACCAGTAGAAGAGGGTCCTGACCGTCCATAGGTATGCGAAACGGTAGGCTGTTGGGTTCTCTCCCCAGCCGGCGATTCGGTCGGGCTCGGTCCGGTAAGAGGACTCGAGATCACCCACCTCCAGCAGCGCCTCGTCCAGTGCCTCACGGGCCTGTCCCAGGCGCTCGGTGCGCCACGCCTGGAGGGTCTCGTCGAGGTGGAGGGGATCGTCCCAGTACGCGTCGACGTAATCATAAAGGCCATGGATTTGCAGGGCACGGAGGTACAGCACCTTCGCACCGACGGCCAGGTCGCGGTACAGCGGCTCAAGGTGGGCGGGGACCTGCTGGGCGAAGTCATCCCAGCGGAGCGAGAGGGCGCCAAAGGTGCTCACCATGGCCGCGAGCAGGGGCTCCACCTCCTGCGAGTAGTTCCCCGCACCCGTCCGCATGTCCACGAGGCCGAGGCGGTCAGGCTGGGTCATCGAGGCCGCGGTCACAGGCAGGGATGCCGCCAGATCGCTCACGTCGTCCCAGGTCTCCACCCCCTGCAGATAGGCCTGGCCGTTGCGTTGCTCGATGGTGTCCGGGGGGACGCCGTCGATGAGGCCCTCGATGAGGAGCGCCTTCTGGGCCATCGCCGTGTCGACGATGAGGTCGGCCAGGGTTCCGGAGGCGTCGCCGAAGAGCGAGGTGAGCGGCAAGAGGGCGCGCCGGAAGGCGGTGTCGTCGTCGGCCTCGATGTGTGGATCCCAGGCGCCGCGCGCGGTGATCACGTCGTTGAGCCAATAGCCCCACTCCCAGCCCGAGCTGAAGATGAGCTGGCCGTCCATGCGCTCGAGGGCCCCCGTGCCCATGAGGTTGGCGTTCTCCGCGCCGGCGATTCGCCGCAGGTCCGACAGCCGGCGATGGCCGTAGACGGGGAGGAAGAGGGGGACGTCAACATCGAAGCTCACCCAGTAGGCGGTCTCGGGATACCACACGACCCGCCGCCGCCCCGCCTCGTAAGCGAGGAAGTCGAACATGTACATGAAGTCTGTGTTGCCGTATGTCGGCGCTGGATCGTTAAAAGCGTAGAACTCCACGGTGTGCGGCATGATGCCCATGCGGGGATCCGCGTGGTGGGGCAGGAAATTGATGTTGATGTCCTCGCCCGTCCGGGGATCGGCGTACCCCTCGGCGGTCTGCCCCGTGGAGCAGTGCACCTTGATGAGGGCGAAGACCCCGTGGACCTCGTCGAGGTGGGCCGCCATGGTGTCCATCCAGGCCACCATGCGGGCGGGGTCGGGGTGGGTGAACTCGCTGGTGCCCGTCTCCGTGGCGATGAAGTCGAAGCCCGCACCCATGAGCCAGTCCAGGGAGTCGGTGAGCTGGGTGAGCTCCTCGGCGAGGGTGCCGCCGGTGACGGGGATGAGCCTGAAGGCGTTCTGCTGCTCGAGGGCGATGGGGGCATCGACGCCCACCCGGAGTCCCCACTCGTGGGCGATCCCGACCAGGCGAGCAAGACGTTCGCGGCGGGCTTCGGACCGCGAGAACTCCATCCACTCGGGCGCCTCGAGGAGCACCCACTGCACGGTGTTCTGGCCGTTGGCCAGGCTCCACTCCAGCACCGACTCCCACTCGGGGAGCATGGCCTCGAAGCCCGAGGCGTCATCGGTGCCGCCAGGGCCCCAGCCGTTGAGGACGTGGGTCATCTCCACGGGGTGCATGGTGTGCAGGTGGAGGCCGCGCAGGGCCCACCGCGGCGCCGAGAACTCCTCCAGCGTCTCGGGGAATGCGAGCTGGGGTGGAGAGAGCGGTTCCAGGGGGTGCATAAAAGCGAAGCCCAGGCGTTCGAGCAAGCGATAGGCACCAAAGACGGCGCCCAGGGGTTCGAAGGGGCCGGGATCCTCCGACGGCGAGCCCCCCGCGCAGGCTATCGGGACCCCTTGGGTGGTGAGCCCCGTCCGCAGCAGATACCCCTCGGGCGCCAACTGGGGCCGCTGCGAGGGGCCCGTGAGGTCGTCGCACAGAGGGTGGTCCCCGAAGCCCAGGACACGGCTCCCGGTACCCAGGACCGGCGGCGTATCGGCGCTGCCGAGGACCACAGGCGCCGCCGAAGGGGCGTAGGGAGCGAGCAGCGAGGTGAGGCGTGTCCTCACCCTGGGCGGGAGATCTTCGCCGAATGCGAGCACCAGCGCGGGCTGGGCCACGTTGTTGGTGTTGTTCACGTTGCTCGTGTTGTTGGTGTTGTTGGAGGTGCTGGTGCCTTCGTCGTCGCATCCGGACAGAAGAACGAGCACGACGATGGCGAGGTGGTGCGGGATACGCGGGGCCATGTAACTTCTCCTTCGAACTCCGAGGCTGATCTTACCCGGCATCGCCAGGCCCTATCTGCGGCGCTGTCCATCGACCGACGCACGCCTCACTGCCCCGCATTGGAATTGTAAGAACTTTAGAACATATGTCTTTTTCGCCAAGTTTCGATAATTGTTTTTAGGCGGAGGATTTCTCTTCATTGGCCAATTGCCTCTGTTTTTTTATATCGCTTTTCAGGCTTCAGAGTCAACAAATCCGTGATCGTTGTCACACTGGGCTTCCCAGCCTTCCGGTGCACCCTTGCCACGAGTTTTATAAGTGGCTCCGGGGAGACATACCGGTTGCCCTTTCATGGCGGGGGGGTTACATTCCTTGCAGACATAGAGGTGAATAAATGCGGGACATGAACCGTTGATCTGGATCCTGGCAAACATAACCAAGGAGCGGCTCCATGGGCACACACCATCGAATGTACACCGGCGACGCAGGGCGTTTTCAACAGGAACAGCACCATTTTGATCTGCATGGCTTCACGAGGAATCCCTTTCTGGTGCAGTGGATGGTGTGGAGCGGATGCTCCCTCGCCTGTCCCCACTGTCTTCTGCCACGGGGCTCCTCGGAGAGCTTCGCCTTTGATGGGGCCAGGAGGGGCGCTTTTCTGGACAGCCTCGCTTCACGGAATATCGGCGAGCTGCTGCTCACGGGGGGAGAACCGCTGGAGTTTCCCCATTTCACCCGGTTGCTCGGGGAGCTGGCGGAGCGCAACATTCCCTGGTCCATCAACACGGCCGCCCTCCCCTCCCCGGCGGTGCAGAGCGCTATAAAAGCCTACCCTCCCAGGTTTGCGGCCATCTCCCTGGACGGCCCCGAGCATTATCATGACCACTTCAGGGGGAAACCCGGCGCCTACAGGGACGCCATGGAGTCCATCGGGTTTTTCGCCTGTGTCACCGGGCACGTGGCCGCCGGCACAACGGTCACTCCCATGAACCTGGGTCACCTTGACGAGCTGTTCGGTGTG
>JAHJLU010000454.1 GCA_018821745.1 Myxococcota bacterium
ATCCCCCGTGCCCAGGGAATCGGGATGGGGGAAGCCATTCCCCAGGGGAGCGGAAATCTCCACCGGATCCCCGCTGCGGGCCAGGGAGAGCAGCAGGGTGCCTTCTCCCACCACGCGAAAGAGGAAGATCAGAGTGCCGTCCCTGTAATCCAGAATGGAGAGGGGACGGGGCAGCAGTGGAACACGGTTCTTCCCCAGTTTAATCATGGCAAAGGTGCCCGGCGAGGGCTCCGGCAGGGCTGGAGGCGCGGTGACGGTCAGGAGAAAGAGGTTTCTTCCAGCGGGAGAAACGTCCACAATTTCCCCACTGAACCAGAGCGTATGTTTTTTCATTTCTGGTGCTTCGCCATCAGGGCGCTGAAGTGGTTGAGCTTGGCGTTCAATTTTTTGTGAAAATCCGGAGCGCTTTGATTGTAGATCACAAACTGTCTCAGATGGCTCCATGCACCCGCAAGCACAGCCCCGTGGGATGCCTTGAATCTGGAATATCTCGCGGAGATGTTTCTGTAGCGGGCCATGACGTTGGCTTTGAATTTCGCATCCTCATCGGGTGCCATGAGAGCGGGTGCCATGACCATGGCGGGTTTCATGACCATGGGTCGGGGGATCCATTTCATGGTGGGGTGCATCCCGTGCACGGTGACGGGTTTCATGGTTATGGGCATGGGGGGATGTACCATGGCCGGTGCCATGACCTCGGGGGTGGCATCCATGGTCGGCTCGATAATAATATCGCTGGCCATGATGGGATCCGAGGTGGATGTGGTGGTCGAGGTGTTGGTGGTGGTCTGTACGTTCCGGGCCGGTGTATCTTTGGAGGAGCCCTTGTTTCGGAACATGAACCACCCACCCAGGACCAGGACTATAACGAGGACTGCACCCGCTGCCGCATAGAGCATGGTATTGTCGGTGCGGGGAGCCACATTGCCTGCGTAGGAAGGTGTGGGTTGCAGATCCAGTGGTGCGTGGGCGGACTGGAAGGCCGGTGAATAGGATCCCGAGCGTGCATCGAGGGGCGGGGGGGGGACTGAACCAGTGGCGGTGGAGGGGCCTCTCTGGGGCAAGATGGGGCCGGTCATCTCCTGCCAGTCGTCGCCGACCGCAAAGGAGACGGTAGCCTCCATGGCGGTGGTGAGCTCCATCTGGTAGAGATTCATATCGACCATTTTCGCTTCACGGAGCATATCCCGCTGCTCTGCAGCCTCGTAATCGAAGAGCTTGCTGATATATTCACCAAGGGTATCATTGGTGACCGTCGGAGCGAGGGTAACCAGCGCCAACTGGACCTCGTCGCGGAACTCCGAGGCTGACTGAAAGCGATCCTCCGGCTGTTTGGCAATGGCCCTCATTACCAGCGCGTCGATCTCGGGGGAGAGGGCCGGGTTCACTTCGGAGGGTTTTTTAGGGATTTCAATGACGACCTTTTTTGCGATTTCCTTGTAGGGCGTGTTCTCATTGAAGACGATCATCTTCTCGCCTGTGAGCAGCTCCCAGAGCACAACTCCCGCGGAGTACAAATCGGTGCGGGAGTCGACTTCCTGCCCTTTTAGTACCTGCTCAGGGGCCATATAACCGAATTTTCCAAACCCCATCTGGGATTCGTCCCGATCTTCGGTCATCTGGATGGACTTTGCGATACCAAAATCGATGATTTTTACCTCGCCATGATAGGAGACGAGCACATTGGGAGGGCTGATGTCGCAGTGGACAATCTTCAGTTTCCGGTCCATCTCGTCGATGCGGCGGTGGGCGTAGGAGAGCCCTGTAAGCATATCGCGGACGGCGAGCAGCGCCAGGTAGGGGGGGAGAAGCTCCGATTGCTTGTAGCAGGCTGACTGGATGCTGCGAAGGTCTCGCCCCTCTACATATTCCAGGGCGAGGAAAAACTCACCGGCCACTTTCCCCACTTCAAGCACAGGGACAATGTTTACGTGGCTCAGTTTAATGGCAATGTTAGCTTCCTGGATGAACTTTCGGGAGAAGTTTTTATCCTGGGAGAGATGGGGAAGGATGCGTTTGATGACAACTATCTTTTCAAATCCTGAAATTTGCCCCGATTTTGCAAGATACACCTCTCCCATACCCCCTCGGCTGAGTCGACGAAGGAGCAGGTACCTGCCAAAAACTTGTGGAAAACCAGTAATTTCTTCCATATTCACTGCAGG
>JAHJLU010000455.1 GCA_018821745.1 Myxococcota bacterium
CCGCCGGTCTGCCCTCTGGACACATGGTAGAGTTCTTCCTGGCTGTCGTGGTAAATGAGCGCGTCACAGGTCCATGAACCTACCCGCGTCTCCCACTGTTCCACAGGGGTGATTGTCAAATCCCCGCATACCGTGCACTGCGCGTTCACGACGGCGCGAAGACAGGCAGGGCAGTAGCTACTGACCGCCCTGGAACTCAAATCCTTCACGTATAAACTCCAGAAAAGTTGCTATATTATCGATGATATCATCGGGAAGCTCACCAAAAGCCGCGCCGATCTGATACACGGTCTCTGTCTCCTGAGCGACCCAGCAGACAGACGCCAAGAGTTGAAGTGTCTCGCTCTGGGCCTCGGGACCCAGAATAAGGGAGAGACCGAGCTTCATCTCTTCGCCCATCTCAAGCCGCCGGTCAAGGGTAAAACAGAGCCCACCCTTGCTTAAATCCCGGGTCACCACCTTGGTGCTCAACTCTTGAGCCGGAACTTCCAGGGCAACTTCCATCTGAACTTCATACCTTCTGGAGCGCCTTCTGTTATCGAAACCTTCCATGAACATTTCCCCGGCATAAACGGGAGAAAGCCGCTCCACTCAGTGCATCCAGAGCTGCTTCGAGCTCTTCCAGATACAATAACCGCCCGAGGGTGGGACGGCGCCTGAAGAGGAGGAGTTCTCTCTTCCATTTGAAAAACATCCTGCGTCCTCGATCGTCGTAGGATTCTCTGAGAAGCGTTTCTTTTCGCTTCTCTCTCAGGAGAATAATATCATTGGGATCAAATAGCAAGAGCCTCGCATCCCAAGTGAGTTTTACACGAAAAAACTGTCGGGTGCCCACCACCTCATCCTGGTAGAGATTCTCTCCCGGCCTGGAAGACCAGGAGATATCCATGTCATCCCACCTCCCATATTCCATTGAAATATTGGGGACAAAGGCAGATTTACGCAATTTTCCCGCCAGGGGCGCCGAGGAGCCATACCGGGTGGAAAAGTGACCCGCCATGGCACGGGCTACCAGAGAAAAGCGGGGTATTGACATATTATTCCCACAATACCTGGAGCGAAGATTGTATCGACGGCACAAAGCCTGGGGAGTCCGCACCACGGGCTTTTTGGGATTTGGGAATTCTGCGGGTTGTGGCCCGGAGCAAATAAGAACGACCGCCATAATAAGAGTATTCATTGTTTGTCCTCCTCTGAGCCCCGTGCAGCCAACTCAGTCGCACGGAGCGTCACCAGTTTCCGCGTGAGGGGGTCTGTTATCATTCCCCCGAGATACCACAACCGCCGGGCAGTGCTGCAACGCTCGAAATTTTTCATTCTCCGCCGCAGCGAGTGGTGTTCCCTGATCCTTTTCTCTGTGAGGAAATCCGAGAAAATCGTGCCCGGTCTTCTCCATTGAAGCCGCACAAAGACCGACCCGGAGAAGGAGTCCTGCGGGTTTTCGTCCGAGTCCATCCGCGTATGGCCCGCCCCTGCAGAGAGGGAAACAGACGGCACCAGTGACATGAGCATGAGGGAGGAAGATCGCCAAGACTCCATCTTTGAATTGCTTTCATCTTTAATGGACCGGGCAGCACAGGTGCGAAGGGCAGCAGGTTCCCCGGGCCTTGGTACAGAAGATTTTCCAAACTCCCCCGCGGGTACGGGGGCAAAAAGACCGGCAGTGGTCTGGACCAATCCTCCCCGAAACACGCGCAAAACCGATGAGGGGATCAACCCCGTGTCACATCGGACCATTCGTCTGCTTCTGGTGGAAAAGAGTCCGAGGGACGATTTCAGCCACACCCTCTCTCCATCAAACCACCCGGTATCATACCCTCCTTTCCGCCACAGACCTCCCGTGCAGCGACGTACATCCCACTTCCCGAGGACCAGACACTCACTGCCCGTATAAATCACCCTGTGCCCGCCAAAAAAGCGGTGGCAGGTAAACTGCAGTGAGCCCGGCTTTCCCTGGTAAACACCGACCCCTGTGAGAAAGGCCAGCTTCCCGCGGGGGCTCACATCAAAAGACAACACCGACTCCCGGAAGGGCAGCGCCCCGTACCGGATCACTCCATTTTGCATCCAACCGTACCGGTGACCCGAGATAAAGAAAAACCGGGTCCTGGAACCACGCGCCTTCTGGACGGAACCACGCACCAGAAGACTCCATTTGGCACCCCGGTATACAAGGAGCCGGTTGTTCCTCAAAAGGATGGGTTCACCCCGCGCAGAGACCCACAGTTGTGACTGTGCCGGAAGATTATGCTCAGCGTACTCCAGGACAGCGTCGTCTTTCCACAGGCTGCGAGGCGGCTCAGGGATATGTTTGAATGAGTACCCCTTTAAGGGGCTCTCCACTCCCGGACTTTTGCCGACTCCGAAAATGGCTTGACCCCGCAGCGCTATCTCACTGGGTTCATACCCCGTTGGAAGAAAGAGGCAGGAGTTATTGGTGGATGTTAATAATGAGAGAAACAACAATATGGTCATAATGCACCTCCGATGTAACCCTTGCGCAAGATCAATGCCCACAGAAAAAAGCATCTTTTCAATTGTTTTTTATTGACTTTTTAAATTTATGCCGCTGACCGTGCATGTCGAAATATCGGGCACATGTCCGGGGATGGTCAATTTCCGGTCATTTTTCCCACGGATGACAACAGGAAGCAGATCTCACCTGACATGCCCAAAAGGGGATACCCGATACCCCCACTTCTGAGGTATAATAGGCGAATATGAACCAGCGGCTTCAGTTTTACCGCAGACGAACCCACGGGAGTCACAACAATGAAGTTATCTTTTATCGGAACCATAAAACGTCCGGCGCCCCATCTGTTGGAACAGGCCATGGCAGGCACCGGGATCACCCTCAGAGAGCTTTACTCCCTCCTCCAATACCCAC
>JAHJLU010000456.1 GCA_018821745.1 Myxococcota bacterium
CAGGGTGCAGTCATCTGCGCAACTTAAATCACCATACCATTTGCCAACATCCTCGCAGGTGGCCCCCTGAAGGGAGGTTGTGTCGCACTCCTCATAGATGGATTGGACCGCTCCGTCACCGCAGACCCCGTAAGTGGCACAGTCTGCCACATTGAACGTGCAGTTCGGGGCACAGGCAAGGACGCCTCCATAGTATCCCAGCTCTTCACAGCTCGACGGGATATTGTTGGCTTCGCACTCTTCCCACTGCTCCTCGAGTGTCCCATCACCACACTCTCCCTGACAGTTGGAAAGATCAAACTGGCAGGCGGAGTCGCAGGCAAGAGTGCCCGAATAGAAGCCCAGGGTTTCACACGACTGAAAGTCAAGATCGCTACCCTCGCACTCTTCAAAATCGGGTTGGAGGAGATTGTCTCCACACACCCCTGCGCCCTGACATTCAGTTATATCGTAGGTGCAATTGGAGTTACATGAGAGGGTTCCACCGTAATACTGCAGCGTGATACACGTCCCTCCACCCATATCTTCCCCGTCACAATCTTCACCGGGATCAACGACACTGTCGCCGCAATTTGAATTACCTCCCGTTTCTGAATCACAACTGATCATGAGTACTGCACAGAGTATTATCGTAATAACTCGCATATAAGCCTCCTGATAGGCGGGCTACTCAAGGACATCAAAGAAAAATTCTTTTTTGTCTGCCATATGTTACCCTACCAGCACTATCTACGGCAGACGAAGGAGACCCGGCACTTGAATGCTCACCTGATTACAATGGGAACCGAAATAACCTTAAGAGGATACCGTGATGCAGGGGTTGAGTCAATATACGATCACCCTAACATTCAATCGAGGTGGAGTGTCCCCGGTCAACAGGAGTAGGTCGCGGTGCTGCCAAAGGAGCCCCCAGTGGAGATAGTGGTCGCTGGAGGAGTCCGGTGTGATTTGACCGCTGATGTACCATTTCTATGTTGGTTTTCGACTCTCAGAAGCCGCCCACATTGATCCCCACCATGATGGGCAGCCAGTTCTTGTAGGCAATGTTGAGCACACCTATCTGGACCCCGTCGAGGGTCTTCGCGGCGTTGAGGGCCCCGATCTGCATCCCGCTCACGTGAGACGCGAAGTTCAGCACCCCGAGCTGTACGCCGCTCAGTTCATCGGCGACATTTAGCAGCCCTGCCTGGAGCCCGCTCATGCGGTTCTTTACCAGGTTCATCAGCGGGCTCAGCTGCACCCCTTTCATGTTGTAGGCCATATTCCCGAAGGGGGAGATGCTGATCCCGGTGAAGTTGTTGTAGTACGTGGTGACCTCCTGGGTGCACCTCGTTCCGCTGCAGCTCTTGGGACCCAGCTTGATGTGGTTCATATTCATGAAGATCCCTATCTGGATCCCGGAGAAGTCCCGGTACACGTTGTTGAAGAGGCTCACCTGAAATCCACTGAAGTTACGGACAACCTCATTGACCGCCCCCAGCTGGATCCCCGTGAAAGACCCCTCGAGGCGGTTGAATAGGGAGAGCTGAAGCCCGCTCCCATCGCCACTGTTAATATTGACCAGGGGGCTTAACTGGACACCCTTGAACCGTTTCGCCGTATAGTTCACTGCCCCGATCTGGAAGCCCGTAAAGCTGTGGTGCCAGTTGATGGTGGAGATGGCGATCCCAAAACCCGCCCCGCCGGAGTAGTTGATGATCCCCGACAGCTGGAGCCCGGTGACGCTTCCGCCGGACCAGTTGGCGAGGCCGGCGATCTGGATCCCCCCCATGTTCTCAATGTTGTGGTTCACCAGCGCCCCGAGCTCGAGGCCGTACACAGAGGTGTTGCGTCCGTAGAGGCCGTTGACACTGAGCCCGATGATCACCTTGTGCTGCGGATGAAAGATGCTGAGAGGATAGACCGGCGTGATGTCGAAGGGCCGGTAGGAATACTGTTTGGGCGGTTTTGGAGCGTGCCTGCCGTAGGTGGTGCTTCGCCGGGGACGATAGGGTCTGTAACTTCTGGAGGGCCTGTACGGCTGATAGGTGCGCTGGGGCGGCGGCGTGAAGGGGTTCCCGGGAGGTAATTCCTGGGCCGAAGCCACACTCCCCAGGGTCATGGTGCCCAAAATAAACCACACTTTACAAAATTTTAACATCGCCTCTCTCCTGGTTTTTAGGACACATCTAACTATCAATTCCCCGAAAAAGTAGCAACGCCCCTCCAGCAACCGGGAAGCCGGCACAGGTGACCTGCATAGTCCCAGCAAGAAAAACCAGTGCCAGGCATAATCGCCAGGAAGGGGTCAGTCCTGTAGATCGAAACCCGGTCGCGTAGTGTTCATCAGGAAATAATCACGATTATGAGCAGGGTTATGACCATGATAGCCACGAGCCCGACAATGAGCACCATTACACGGTTGGAGGCGGGAGGCGCGGTCCCCTTTTGGCTCTCTGACGCAGCCTGCAGCGCTGCCCTGGCCTCCTCCACATCCACTGCCTCGTAGTACCCCGTCGCCGCACGCAGGGGAGCGGGGGCGCGCTTTCTGGTACTGTTCAGCGGAAGGGAGCTTCCACTCCCGTCGCGCTGCGGGGAGCTCGCGGGCTGGACCGGTCCATCGTCATCGACCAGGACCGTTTCGTCGTCCATGAAATAGCCGCCACCCCCGTCATCAAGGAGCACCGTGGCGTCATCCTCGAAGTCGGAGCGCTCCTCCCCGATCATAATGGTCTTCTCATCTTCGAAAATGGAGGAGTCCGTTGAGTCGATGAGCATTTTGGTCTCTTCGTCGGAGAAGGTCGAGGTCACCACCGACGCCGAAGATTTTGTGGTGCGGCTCCTGGAAAGGTGGTCGACGGTCAGGGAGGTCTTGTCATCATCGACATCGACCACCGCCGCCGCCCGCTTAATCGCCAGCACAGTGGGCTGCAGGGCAATGACGCTGTCGTTCTGCTTATCCTCAGGCCCCCGGGCACCATCTGTGGCAGACGTTTTTTTTCGTTTTACCCCCTCCTTGACCATGTTGAAGAGGATGACGGGGACGGTCTTCAGCATTACCCCGCCATCCACCTTGCCGCTCTTGTCCAGCTCGAAACAGGCGACGATCTCTTTCTTTATCTCGGGCAGGAACATTCTCTTCATCAGCACGCCGAGCGCATCCCCCATGCCCGTCTTTCCCGAATCTCCCAAATAGACCTCGAGGGCGGCTCTCATCTCGAGGCACGACTGGTATCGCTTGGTGCGGTCCCCCGCCATCGCCTTCTGCACGATCACCACAAGTTCCTTTGGGACGGCACTGTTCCCCTCACGCAGCGGGGCGAATGAGTTGTTCCGGATCCGCTCGAGCACCTGCGTCCCCGTCTTGTCCAGGAAGGCGGGGTATCCGGTCAGCATCTCGTAGAGGAGCACTCCGGCAGAGAAGACATCGGTCCGAAGATCCACTGACTTGCCCTGGACCTGCTCCGGGGAGAGATAACCAAGCCGCCGAAAATCGTAGGCGCTCACTGCGGCGTCGGCGACTTTTACCGGCAGAATGCCGAAATCGTTCACCTTCACCGAACCATCGAAGGAGAGGATAATGTCCCTCGGGTTGAGGTTCTGGTGCACAACGGGCCGCTTCCCCGCCCAGTCGAGCTGTACCCCATGGGCGTGGTTGAGCCCATTGAGGACCTCGGCGGTGATATGGGCCGCGTACAGTGGACTCATCAGTCTCTTGCTGTCCCTGAGCCTTCGGAAAAACTGGAGCAGGCTCCGGCCCCAGACATATTCCTGGGCGATGAATACACGACCGTCCATCTTGCCAGCGTCAAACAGGCCGACAATGTTCGGGTGCAGCAGTTCCTGGGCGATCTTTGCTTCGAACACCAGCGCCCGCTCTGCCTTTACATCGCCGGCAGCCTCGGCGTGCACAATCTTTATCTTGTAAAACCCTCTGAAACATCTCTCTGAGGTGTCAACGGCCTTGAACTCCTGGATGGGAGGGGTGCTGGTGAGCGCCTCGAGGCAGAGATACTTTCCGAGTCTGAAGGGTTGCATCGATGTCATTCGCGGGCTCCGTTTCGGCTCCGGTGCGGGCATCAACTCACACAGGACACACATAACTGTGGGCTGCACCACGGCCATGGAGAACAGGGATTTGAAGGCACGAGCGAGAGACTATATTACACCACGGGGAAAAAATCTTCAAAGATAGCTCTTGTTAATGCCACACCTGTGGTGTGTTCCAATACAGCGGCCCGATATCCCCGCGGAGGTCGTCCCCGCAACTGTGCACACATTGCCCAATCCTTTCAGGTGTACCTGACAATCATTCACCAGTCGTGAAGAGGCCCCTTAGGGGATCCACCATTTCCCAGCGTTCCACTTTGGAGAAGGCATTTATGAATTTCATTCATATTTCGATGCAACATTAATCATTTTCATTCATCCTTTATGAGGGCTACAATGAGTTCAATGGGGCCCGCGCATATTCCTGATGTTCCCGCGCGAGTTGGCCCCGGGAGGTTCTTATGTCCCATGGTATTTCCTCGATCCCCGTACCCCGAAATGAACCCGTGCTTCAGTATGCCCCCCACGCTGAAGAGCGCCTGCAACTGAAAACTGAGCTGGACCGGCAACGCTCCACCCCCGTCGAGGTCCCCCTGATTATCGGGGGTGAGCGGGTGAAGAGCGGCGCCACCCGTCCTCTCCTCATCCCCCATGATCATAAGGAGAGCCTTGGATTCTACCACGAGGCCACTCCCGACCAGGTGAGTCAGGCCATCACCGCCGCACTGGAGGCGGCCCCTTCATGGAGCGCCACCCCCATGCCCGAGCGGGCCGCCATTTTTCTCAGGGCCGCCCACCTCCTCTCCACGACCTGGCGCAATAAACTCAACGCGTCGACCATGCTCAACCTCAGCAAGACAGTGTATCAGGCGGAGATTGACGCAGCGGCGGAGATGATTGATTTTCTGCGCTTCAACGCGTACTTTATGCAGGAGATCTACCAGCAGCAGCCCATGTACAGCCCCGAGGGCACCACCAATCGCCTCGCATATCGCGCCCTTGAGGGTTTTGTTTTTGCCGTAACGCCCTTCAATTTCACATCGATTGCGGGAAATCTTCCCACCGCCCCGGCCATGATGGGAAATACTGTCGTATGGAAACCCGCATCATCCGCAGTACTCCCGGCCTACTACCTCATGGAGCTGCTCATGGAGGCGGGGCTGCCCAAGGGCGTCATCAACCTGGTTCCGGGGAAGGGGAGTGAAGTGGGAGAGGTGGTCATCAACCACCCCCAGCTCGCGGGAATCCACTTCACCGGATCAACGGGGACCTTCAACCAGATGTGGGAGAAGGTTGGCACCAACCTCGCCCGGGGTTTGTACCGCTCCTATCCACGCATCGTGGGGGAGACGGGGGGCAAGGACTTTGTACTGGCCGCCCCCGACGCAGATCCCCAGGCACTTGCAGTGGCGCTCTTTCGAGGGGCCTTTGAGTATCAGGGGCAGAAGTGCTCCGCCGCCAGCAGGGCCTACATCCCCGCGTCACTGTGGCCAGGGGTCCTCAAGCAGCTCCGGGCAATGGAGCAGGAGATCCTGATGGGTGATATTTCGGATTTTCGCGCCTTCATGGGGGCGGTCATCGACGAGAAGGCCTTCAACCGCATCTCTTCCTACATCGAATACGGAAATAGCCAAAAGAATACAACGCTGGAGATGGGTGGAGAATACGACAAAAGCACAGGCTGGTTTATCCGGCCCACTGTGTTCGTCACTACTGATCCCCACTCCCGGCTCATGACAGAAGAGATCTTCGGCCCCGTGCTCACGGTCTACGTTTACGATGACCCCAAAATAGAGGAGACGGCCCAACTGGTAAACGACACGAGCCCCTACGCCCTCACCGGCGCTGTCTTCACCGCTGATCGTGACCTTATTGTCCGCCTGTCAAGAATCCTGGAACACGCCGCGGGTAACTTCTACATCAACGACAAACCCACGGGCGCGGTGGTGGGACAACAGCCCTTCGGTGGTGCGCGGGGCAGCGGCACCAACGACAAG
>JAHJLU010000457.1 GCA_018821745.1 Myxococcota bacterium
AATGTCCGTGGTGAGGATTACTCCGGTCCCGCCATGAAGAAGGGATTCTCCCGGTATCGTGCAGACATCGGAAGCACCCAGGAGATAGGCCCTGGAGATGTTATCCGCGCTATCACCACCGCCACTGGAGTTCAGGATCTCCTTATCGGCAGAATTATCATCAAGGAGAGCTTTACTCTTATCGATCTGCCCGCGGATCTCTCTCCCATGGTGTTTGAGCGTCTGTCAGGCGCCAGCATCAAGGATCGTCCGCTGCAATTCGAGCTTGTTCAGGAGGGCAGCAGCTCCTCCGGAAGAAAGGGCCCGTTGCTCCCCCGAACGCAGCGGGGCACAGCGGCCTCTGCCGGCCCCAGAAAAAAACGGACTACGGCCCGCGAAAAAACAGGGAAACCAGCAGAAGACGAGTTCAGTGCAAAGCCTAAGAGGCGCGCCCCAGCCAGGGGAAAGCCCAAGGGGAAAACGAGCCGGAGTAAGTAGTAGATGCCTTTTCGTGTGTACCTTGCGCTCCTGGTGTTGTTTTGTGCAGGGCACCAGGGATGCAATTCAGCCCCCAAAAATAATCAGTCAGGGGAGCCGGTGGGAGTGCCAACCGTTGTTGCCACTGGACTTCTGCCCCCGGGGATTTCCCGAGTAGTAGCCATAGGGGATCTCCACGGTGATCTGTCCGCGACCCTTGCGGCGCTGAGGCTTGCGGGTGCTGTGGGCGCCGGGCAGCGCTGGATCGGAGGGCGTCTGGTGGTGGTTCAGACGGGGGACATCCTCGACAGGGGGGATGAAGAGGAAAAGATCATTAAACTCCTCGACAGGCTCCGGGATGAGGCTGCCCGCAGTGGGGGCGCACTCCATCTTCTCATGGGGAACCATGAGATGATGAACTTTCGTGGAGATTTCCGATATGTGGGTCCCGGCGGATTTTCCGGGTTTTTGGAAATGGTAAAAATGGAAAAAATGGAGAAGCCACGGCCCGGTGTGCTGGCTCAAGTGCCCGGCAAAGCGGCAAAATGGCTGGTACGCGCGTCGGCCTTTCGTCCCGGGGGGCCATTGAGTAAATTTTTTTCACCCAATCCCGTTGTTCTCACCCTGGGGAAGGTCGTGTTTGTTCACGGAGGCGTCCTTGCTTCTCATGTCAGATACGGGTTTTCGAGGATCAACCGGGAGACCTCAGCCTTTGTGAGGGGGCGAGCCCCCTTTCCCCAAATCATGAGAGGCTCCGAGGCTCCCACCTGGGTCCGCCGATTTTCAGGGCAGAGCACGAAAAAAATGTGTAGGGAGCTTTCGGATGTGCTGAAAGCAGCCAGGGCAGAGGTCATGGTAGTTGGTCACACCATCCAAAAGCACGGCATATCTTCCGCCTGCACCGGGAAGGTCTGGCGCATTGACACGGGGATGGCAGCTGCCTATGGTTCACAAAAAGTCTCAGTCCTTGCGATTACCCGTGATTCTATTACGCCCCTGGGTGGTTCCAAATAGAGGCCCGGAAAAAAGAGGTGATTATTGTTTGCCCTTGGCTGCAGGGGAGGATTTTTCTCCCGTCGCCGGGTTTTTTTTGTCCCCAGGGGTGACGGGGGGCGCCACCACGGGACGTTTTAATGTAGAACGGTGATCGCAGGCGGGTTTCCATCTCTGTTCGTTACATGCCATATCAAAAAAGCGGAAGGCCCGTGGTTTGTTCACGGGGATCCCCACCCCCTCCCAGTTCATCCGCCCCAGGGAGAGACATGCATCGCCGAACCCGAGGGCACAGCTCTTGATAAAATAGGTGTGGCCGGAAACAAGATTTTTGGAGAAGCCTGGACCTCCTTTGAGGAGGGCCTCTGCAGCCATGGCGCACCCCAGTGCGTTGCCGCATGCGCAACTGGATCGCCCCAGGTTGAGGGACGTGAGGAGATTGGGTGACACGCCCTCTCCCCTGCCATAGATAGCCGCAAGCGCAGCGCAGGCTTTCATATACCCGAGGTTGCACAGGGGCGAGACCATGCTGACGCCGATTTTTTTGTTCGGGGGAGCATTGGGAGTGGTGAAGTGAAGGTGCGCCAACTGTGCACAGCTCGACGGATCATTAAGCCTGCAGGCGAGAGAGAGGCTGTTGAGGGCGAGCATAGTGGCGTCGGGGAGTTTTTTCAGGTGGCCGGTATAGAGGATCCCGAGATGCCTGCAGGATTCGATATGTCCACGGTCGCAGGCGACAGTGAGCGGCCTGAGGGCGGCCGAGTATTGCTTTTTGTAAATTAAAGCCAGGCCCCATCGGCCGCAGGCGACACCGGAACCGCCCGTACACGCGCGGGAGAGGAAACGCACCGCGGTGGTGAGTTCGGGCTGAGATCCGGCGAACCCGCCGAGATGGACCAGGCCGAGCTGTAGACAGGCTGAGGGCTCGTTCTTGTGGCACAATGAAACGAGGCTCTTTCTTGCTGAGTCCAAGGCTTTGACGGCTCCTATTCCCCTCAGACTCTGGACCGCTTTTTCCACACATGCGTATCGATTGCCTGCGGTGCACAGCGTGATGAAAAATTCATGGGCCACCCGGGAATCTCGTGAAACTGCGGCCATCTTCCAGCGCCCACGGGGGTACTTGCTGCAGTCGGATAACTGGCACGCTTCATCCTCTCCGTATCGGCAGGCCAGGCGGACTTTCGCCTTTACCGCCTCCACATGGCTGGCCGTTGGTGTCTGAAATGCCAGGTGGGTCGCGACACCAAGGCAGGCAGTGGCGTCCTTTGCGGCGCAGGCCTTTTTTAAAAGAGTGAGGGAGCGTTCAGGGGATTTGGCCACCAGATCTCCCGATGCATAGAGCGCCGAGAGTTCCCGGCAGCCCATGGCGGAGTTGGACCCCGTGCATGCTTTCTCAAGGTGAGCGGGACCCATCCGGGGTTTCAGGTCCGTCGTAAACCCATTGATTTCTCTGAGCCCAAGCCAGTAGCAGGCGTACAAGTTATCCCGAGCGCACAGTTCCTTCATGCCACGGTGGACGGTGGTCATCTCCTTGAGCCCCGATTTACTGGGCGGGATATATCGGGCCACTGTCTCGCAGGAGGTTGTCGAACCACCGGCGCACGCTGTGAAATGATGGCTCAGGCGGGCTGTGATTCCGGCGGTTCCTTTGGGAAAACGCGGCCAGGAGTCTTTTCCTGAAGGGACCGTTGCCAGGGATCCGGGATTTGTGGGGGCAGTCTGTTTGTTTTCCCATGCGGGGGAGTTCTGGGAAGCGGGTCGGAGCTTCGCTTTGCGCAGCAGCTCAAGGCTTTTCTCACAGGCCTTCTTCTCTCCCCCCTTGCACAGTTGATCGCAGGTCCCCGACACCTCGTGCTTCAGACACAGGAAGAGGCAGGCTTTGTGACTCCCCCGTGAGCAGAGGGTGCGGAGTTTTTCAACGGAGGGCAGCTTCTTCGGAGTTTTTTTTCTGCTGCGTTTGCACGAGAGGGAGAGAGAGAAGAGGGCGATCAGCGCGACGGCAAGTCTAATAATGGTGTCACGATGACTGGTGTGATGGGCATTGGCAGCCACGCTGGCGGTCTCCATACTGAGCATCATATATTTCCCGGCTTAAACTGCCACAAAAAACTTATAAGAGCTTGAAAGTGCTGGGGCTCCTGCAACTCCGTCAAGTCCGTGTCGGGGGCTGAACCGCCCGGGTTTGACGCAAACAAGGATCCCCGCAGGAGTATTAGTTCATGTGAAAATAGTCATTAAAACTACATGAATGGGGGGGATCATTTCCTGCAAAAACCTGCTTGAACCCCAGAAGACGATGGGGTACCATGTTACATTGCATCTACCCTCTATACGAAAGGAACTATTCATGAAATCAAGAATTCTCGCCATCGCTGTGCTCCTGCTCAGTTTCAGTATATTCGCAGGATGCAAGCCCAAAGAGAAGACAACTCCCGATGACAACAAGGCCCCGGTCGGTCCGGTTGTTGAAGCTCCCAAGGTCCCCGAGGGGCCATTCATCGCGCCCCTCTTTACGGAGCCCCGCCACGTGAGTGTCGATGTTCTGTGGGTCCAGCACAAATTCAATAAAGCGACGAAAAGTATGGACAACAAGGGCGGCACCACCAGGGTCACCCTCACGGTCCTCCCCAATAAAGACAAGGTAAGCAGAATCGGTTACACCGAGCAATACCCGGGCGGGACCGGGGGCATGTGGCGTGCGTCTCTGTGGATAGCTGCAAAAAGTGCGGCACAGGCGGTTGGTCATGAGATGATCGACTTTGCGTTCCTCGGGGGCAGCCGTGGTTTTGTGGATGGGCCTTCAGCCGGTGCCTTGTTCACCGCAGGCTTCATGGCCGCCATTATGGGCGTCCCAGTGAAATCCGAAGCCACCATGACCGGTACGGTCAACCCCGACGGGACAGTGGGTCTTGTCGGTGGACTGGAGTACAAATTCCTTGCGGCCATTAAAAAAGGCAAGAAGATCCTTGGTTATCCCGTGGGTAACAAGATCCAGAAGGGCAAGGGCGGCCGGCTGGTTAATCTGGAATCACTGGCAGAAGAGAACGGCGCCAAAGCCTATCCGGTAAAGGACATCTACGAGGCATATAAATTGCTCACCGGTCAGGATTTTCCCGGTC
>JAHJLU010000458.1 GCA_018821745.1 Myxococcota bacterium
AGGCACATGAAAACCGCTTTGAGGCTCTCGCGGTCGTAGTTGCGACAGCGGGGGCATCCGTTCTCGTCGGTGTAGAGCTGCAGACCAGCCGGTTCGTTATCGCCGCCCCCGCTGGGGAAGAGGGCCGGGTCACAGTTGACTGCGGTGCAGTTGTGGTGCAGGCAGAGGCGTTGGTCCTCGTTGTCCCGCTCAACGGTGCACCGGGCAGGAGTGATGTCCACAATGTAGTTTTGCCCCACCGGGTTGGTACAGTTGTTGTCCGCTCCCTTGAGGAGCCGCCCCCCGTCTCCTCCCTGGGTTTCGCAGGAGGGGATTTTGTAGGGTGCGGCCCCGAGATCCGTGGTCGTGACCCCGATATGCAGGTCGGGAAGTCCCCCCGGGGTCTCCCTGAGCACCCGTACAAGCTCAGCAAACTGACTCGTTAAAAGGCTTTGTGGACTCGACGAACTGAGGGAGTTGTCGATGACAAAGAGCATATCCACCTTGCGGGAGCGTTCGACGACGACGGGCTCTTCCGTGATGTTCTCCGAGACGCTGTATCGCTCACCACAGGAGGCAAAGAGGACAAGAGAGAGGGACACGAGGGCGCCCACGGTGACGGGGTGATTTTTATGCGGTGACATGCTGTGTCTCCCAGCGGCAGTTCGAGTGCATATACAAGAGTTATACGCTTGTGGCCCCTTTGTGTCAAAGGTAACAAATCAGGGGTGAATCCTCATGAAAGCATAAATGGAAACCGGTGACCAAAAGTCAGGTATAGATCAAAGCAACGTGTCTTAACCTTTGACAATTGTCGGTCACTGTGGCTACAGTTCTTCCATGTCCACCACCAGCATTGTTGCGACCATCGCGGTTTTTATTTTTATTGTGATATTTGTGCTCATTGCCGTTTACAGCATTGAGGATCACCTTATCAACAGGGTGAAGATTGCCGTGGCCCGAAGGCGTAAGGCAAGATACCTGCGCATCTCCCACGTGGGAAAAAGTTCCATCCCGGCGACCATCAAAACCCTCACGAGTCTCAGGGCGCTCGATCTTGACGATGCAGGAATCAGTGAGCTGCCACCGGAGATATTTCATCTCTCCAACCTGCAGCTCCTCTCTCTGAACGGCAACTCGCTCAAGACGCTGCCACCGGAGCTGGCGAACCTCACCTCCCTGAGTGAACTCCTGCTGGAGCACAACCACTTCAAGACCCTGCCAAAGGAGCTGGGAAACCTCACTGCGCTCAAGACCCTCAACATGGCCAACAACCAACTTGAGAGCCTCACGCCGGATCTGGGAAACCTCACCTCCCTCAGGAATCTTCACCTCGAAGGGAACAAGTTGACGGCCCTTCCCGAGCAAATCTCTCGGCTGTCCGCGCTCGTGGAGTTGAACCTCAATGATAATCGGCTTGAGGTGCTGCCCAAGGAGATTGGGCGGCTGGGAAACCTCACCAAGCTCTACCTCGAGGGGAACAGGCTTACTTCGCTGCCCCCGGAAATCAAAGGGATGAAGTCCCTTCAGAAATTTGATGTCTCCTGCAACAAGCTCACCGAGATACCTCCCGAGATGGGAGAGCTGCCGGTCCTTGAGAAGCTCTATCTCTCTGTAAACGCTCTCTCGTCTCTGCCCCGGACCCTCTCCAGCGCGCCCAAGCTCGACTATATTGATCTTGCAGGTAACCACCTGAAAATCCCCGAGAAACTATACAACGCCAAGGCCCCGGTTCTCCTGGCCCACCTGAGCAAGAAGCAGCCCCCTGCCGCCGAAGCCCCACCAGCCATTGTGGAAGACTAGCACTTTGTTTCGAAAGGTGTCATAGTCCATGCCGGTGTGCCCGCCAACCCTTCGGAGGAGCTTATGGAACTGCAAGACCCCCTTAAAATCCTGGTGCAACGTCACGGTGTCAACACTGGCACCATCAAATACGTAGTCACGGGCATGAAATACACGGCCGTGTTGCTCCAAAACGGTAACATAGGTGTGTGCGCCAACCTCGGCACCACTGTGGGCCCTCACCTGACGCATTTTAAGCACCTCGACCTCTCCCATCGCGCCCACCGAATACTGGCCGTGGCATACTTCAACGCCCACCTCAACTACGCCGAGGGGGGCACCAGTGTGGGGGATATTTTTGACGTGGTGGCCTTTGAGCAGTTCTCCTCCATCGTCATGGTGGGCTACTTCGCCCCCGTGGTGGAGCGTTTCACCAGTTCGGGGATTCCCCTCACCATCTTTGATCCCATGAAAGAGGAGAGCAGCATCTCACCGGAACAGGAGAAGGCCGCAGCGCTGGCGGCAGCCGACGCCGTCATTCTGACCTCCACCTCCATCTTTAATAACACCTTCGCCGACATCATGGGGGCGACCCACGCGAGGGCGGTGCATCTTTTAGGCCCCTCCTCGCTGCTGGATCCCTTCCTCTTTGAGTATGGAGTCACCTCCATCTCGGGCACCCGCTTTGGCACCCACGATGAGCGCGTGCTGGAGATGATCGAGAGTAACCTCGGCACCAGGGCCTTCATCAAGCTGGGGCAAAAGGTGACCATTACCGCCCCCTGAACTTCACGTGGAACCCGGTTTCACTGCGGCAGCACCGTGGAGGAACTACGGGAGGCGTTCGAAGAGCTTCAAGACCATATCTGAGCCCAGGCCGTGCTCAAGCACCACCAGAGAATCCCCCGTGACACAGTAGTCCTTGATGCTTCCGTCGGGGCCTGTCAGCCAGCGTCCCTCCTCGTCGAGGTAATAGTAGATGCCGCCCGATGACATGCCGTCTGTTTCCATGTAGAAGCAGGTGCAGATGCCCTCCTCGTCCACGCAGACATCGGAGGTGCAGGTGAGGTCCAGGCGGTCGAGGCACTCGGCGGTGGAGATGGAGTACTGGTAGATGGTGTCATAGATGGAGAAATCCATGTTGAATCCTCCGTCATCCGAGGGGACGTCCGTGAAAGTGAGGCGCTCGTCGTGGGAGAAGGTGTGGGTCAGGTATTGGTCGCCGGGGTCGCACGTCCCTTCGTAGTCGGGACCTCCCGACCAGGACGTCCCGGTGACGTCCGTGACGCTTCCCAGGGCATATACAAGCTGCCAGCTGCCCAGAAGATCTCCGGAGCGGCACAGGTCCGTCGCAAGATCCGTGAGGGCGTTGTCGGACATGGAGATCTTGGTGCTGTTCACC
>JAHJLU010000041.1 GCA_018821745.1 Myxococcota bacterium
ACTTCGAGCTGGTCACCAGCAATATAGTGATTCCCCTGATGTTGAAATTGACTTCTCTGGCCCAGACGGTCCACCACAGTTGATCTTCCATCGCCTCCAACACCTCTTCCCTCTGCAACAATTTCCTTGCGCCCCTTTGGAAACGGCTATATTTTGTGCCAAATGCCCGTGACCCGGAGCCATTCATGGAATGGGGTCAAAGGGCCTGGGAACAAACACCCGACAAATGGAATTCCCCTGTAACCGCCTCACACGATGGACTCAAAAATGAGTTTTATTCGGGAGTTGTGGGAGAGCGAAGGAGTGCACTGTGAGATACATATTAGCATTACTGCTACTGGTTTCCTGTAAAGCGGAGAGCAAAAAAGAGAGTGGCCAGCCTGCCAAACCCCAGGGTATGAAGCCCCCGGTGGCCGGGGATATGAGCTCCTCCATGGGGCAGCCCTCCAAAGCCATAGCGCCTGTGGTGAAGGCTGTCGCACCCGTTAAAAAAGTCGCGCCGGTTCTCAGTGATGATCTGACCCTTGATGACATGTCCAAGATTATCGCCGGCATCAAACCCAAAGTTAGCAGTCAGGTGAAGCCCATTGTGGAAGATGAGGCGTGGGTGTCTCACAAGAAACGCATTGACCACACGTGGAAAAAATATGTGACCAAGCGGCAGGAACTGGTCGCCAAGTGGTCCACGGAGTTTCTCAGCCCGGTCCACAAGGCAAAAGGGATGCTCTTTTACCCCTTCTCGGGTCCCGATATTCTCCATGCGGAGTTTTTCTTTCCCCACAGCGACCGGATTGTCATGATCGGGCTCGAACCGGCGGGCAGCGTCCTGAACTTCAAAAAAGTTCTCAAGAAAGATTTCCACCGGTATCTGGCCCGGATTGAGAAGACCGTGAAGCACATCACGCAGCTCTCCTTCTTCCTTACCAAATATATGGCCATGCAGATGTTCCATAAAGATGTGAAACGCATCAACGGAACGCTGCCCACGATTCTCTTTTTCCTCTCACGTCTTGGCCACACAATTATCTCCGTGGAACGCATCACCCTGAGCCCCGATGGCGCAATCATTCACAAAGCGGGCCGCGTCATTGACCACTCCGATGTGCCGGTTATGGCTGGCATGGGCTCCATGAAAATTGAAAAAGGCATGAAGGCCGCCATGAAGGCCATCATGAAGGCCGCCATGGCGCCTTCCCCCGCCCCCGATGCAAAACCGGCAGGGATGAAAAAGAAAAAGCGTATACGCAGTACGGACGATGACCGCATCTTCTCGACCATGAAAAAGGCCTACGAGGTCATTGGCAACCGGGTGACGTTCCAGCGCGCCGACGGAAGCAAGGCGACGCTCGAATACTTCTCCATGAACCTGTGCGACGAGGTGGTACTTGGTCGCAACGGCCTCAAGAAGAAACCGGAGATCGTGAATTTTCTGAAAAAGCTGCCCATTACCACCACCTATCTGAAGAGTGCCAGTTACCTTCTGCACCGCCCGACTTTTTCCATCATCAGGAGCGCCATCCTCGACAAGACCCAGTTCCTGCTCCAGGATGACAGTGGGTTCCCCATAAAACACTTCACCAACGACCAGTGGACCAATCGCTTCTTTGGTGACTATTATCAGCCCATTAAGATGTTTGCCGTCCGATATCAGAAAGATTTGAAAAAGATATACAAAAACAAGAAGAATATCGGCCCACTGCCCTTCGGGATTGGTTACAAGACCTACAAGGGGCGGTCCAACCTGATGTTCTCCGTAAGAAATAAGCCGGCCTCCGCCGCAAAATAGTCCTTCCAGTTTTCCACCGTTTTTATTCTCAGGAGGGCATTATGGAGCCTTTTTGTACTTCAGACCTGATCCACAGCGGTGATCTCTATGATTGCATTAACAATTTTCATGATGACGAGCCCTTCTATCTCGAAAAATGCTCGGGGAAAACGGTGCTGGAGCTGTGCTGCGGCACCGGTCGGCTCACGATCCCCCTGGCCAAACAGGGCGTGGACATCCGAGGCCTTGACCTGAGCAAATCCATGCTGGAGAGGGCCAGGGAGAAGGCTACCCGTGAGGGTGTTCCTGATTGTTTTTTGTGGGGGGACATGCGTGATTTCTCCCTGGGGAAAACCTTTGATGTGGTGTTCATCCCCTTCAATTCCCTGCAGTGCATTTACTCCACCACGGATCTGGAGCGGGTCTTTGAGCGGGTACACCGTCACCTGGCTGCAAAGGGGCGGTTCATCTTCGATGTGTTCAACCCCTCTATCCACCTCATGGTGGAGCGGGAGTCCGGGTGGCACCCGGTGACCCGATTCGAGCATGGGGGACGCGAGGTTGAGATTGATGAGCAGTGCGCCTATGATGACCTGCATCAGGTGAATCGCGTGAAATGGCGGTACACCATGGGCACAGAGGTGACAATGGAGCCCCTGGACATGCGCTGTTTTTATCCCCAGGAGATGATGGCGCTCCTTCGCCACAACGGTTTCGCCGTGGAGCAGCTTTTGGGTGATTTTCAGCAGAATCCCTTTGAGCAGGGGTGTGCCAAAATGATCTTCGTGTGTAAAAGTTCCTTGTAGGAGAGGGTGCGGGGGGATCAGATGGCGCGGGCTCTGGGAACGCTTGATCGGAAGGGTGATGCGGGGGCCGTGGAGCGGGGTCGGCCAGGCTTCTCTGAAGGGGCAGGGCGCTCATAGGCGGGAGACCTGCGATGTGCAGGGCCCGAGACCGGAGGGCGCACCACATGGCTACGACGTACATCGGTACCCCGGGCGCCGGGATAGTTGGGGCTCCATGGGGGGACTGTTCCCCGGTAGGTGTAATTGTTTACACGGGGCTTTGGCTGCCGATAGACGGGGCCCGAGGGGCGCCGGTAATTGTTGTAGGCGCGGGAGCTGCGGGTCTCGTGACGGCGGGTGTAGGTGCGCTTGCCCCATGGGTTCACGTAATAGGTGTTGGGTCGTACCCGATGGGAATAGTGCCAGCGGGGCGCGTTCCCCCGGATCCAGCGGCCCGGGTAGTACCTGCCACCCATGTATCGGGGCTCACGCCAGAAGTATCCGGCGCGCTGGGGGGAATAATATCCTCCCTGCCAGGAGTAGGTGGCTCCGCTCCAGTTCCAGCAGCCGGGGATCCAGATGACCACGGTGGCGGGGGCGGCGGGAACATACTCCACCCGTGCCGCGGGAGGCGGCGTGTCGATCACAATGTAGACCGTGTCCTGCCGGTAGAAATCCTCGGCCGTGGCGGTATAGAGGTTGGAGTAGGAGCGTGGATTGGCCTCGTAGTAGTCGGCCGTTTCCATGTAGCATCCGCTCAGCAGCAGCGTGGCAAACAGTGAAAAATGAATAAGGTGTTTCATGGGCACATCCTTCGGCGCGATAATTTCGCATCCGGGGGTATTTAGAGCAAGATGAATGCCCAACCATGGTTGCGGGGGAAGTGAAATGCAAGCTGTCAAGATAATACGGAAAAATAGCGACAGATCCGGTGTGTTCCCCCGGGAGATCCGCCCTGCTCGTGGTGTTTTGTTCACAGCCTGCCACAACCCGTCGTAACCGCATCAGTACAGTGGTAATCCCAAGTGGCGCATGTGGCTCTGGAATATCGGGCGCCAATGACGGAACCTTTCCCACGGGTCTGGCGCATTTGTTGTTCCATGCTAAGAGAGGCACATGAAACAAAGAACGCTGTATTTGCCT
>JAHJLU010000459.1 GCA_018821745.1 Myxococcota bacterium
CCATGAAGACTCTTATCTTTTTTTCCACCAAACACGGTGCGGCAGAGAAATTTGCCCGCCTCATCAGTGATGCACTCCCGGGCAGCGAGGTTCGCAACGCCGCTGACGGTGCGGCCATTTCCTTTGAGGACTACGACGCCCTCATCATCGGGTCCTCCCTCTACGCCGGGAGGATGCAGAAGCGTTTTCGAAAGCTCATCTCCAGCAATCTCCACGCTATTCTGAAGAAGCCCGTGTACCTCTTCGTGGTGGGGGGAGAGAAGGATAAATACCTCACGGCGGCCAGAGAAAATCTACCCCCGGAGCTCATGGAGCACGCAGCCTGTGTGGAGTACGCGGGTCACATCTATGATTTGAAACAAATGAACTTCTTTGAGCGGCTCATAATGAGGATGGTGGCCAAGGTCAGGGAGTCGGAGTTCGCCCTGCGCGAGGAGGCGGCCCTGAGGATCGCGGCGGCGGTAAAGGAGCACCATGAGTAACCGGGAGCTGCAGCGCCGACGCACCATGGGGTATTTTATAAAGGCCTGCAAAGAAATCCTCGAGGAAGAGGGCGCGGCGAAGTTGAGCGCCCGGAGGGTAGCCGAGAGGGCAGGATACTCCTACGCGACCATCTACACCTATTTTAAAGATATGAGCAGCTTGCTTGCGTACTGTATCCACGACTACCTCGAGGAGAGCGCCGACGCAGGTGCCGTTTCCGGTGTAGCACCCGGCACCCTCGAGTACATTCTGCGATCGGTTGAGGCCTATGTGCGATACTATCTGGCCAACCCCATGAAGTTCTCCGTGGTGTTCACCATGGAGCACGCGGGGAAGGGGACAATCACCATCCCCGAGGAGTTGGCCGAGGCCTTCTCCCGTCCTCCACGGGTGGCCATGATGCAGCTTGAGGCACTTTCTGCATACCTCTTGCCCCGTGGGTACAGTCCCGAAGAGGTCAATATGACCGCGGACATCTGCGCCTCCTATCTCCATGGCAAGCTCTCCTTTTATCTCCACAGGGACTATGGCGATGGCCCCGAAGCTCTCGTCAGCACCATTCACGCAGCCTACCGCAGTATCCTGCGGGTGGACCATGAGGTGACCCATGAAGCGACCCGTTAAAATCGCGCTCATTATTATTGGTGTTCTCGGGGCCCTGACCCTCGCCGGGCGCCTGTTCCTGCATGTCATAGCCACAGGATACGCCAGGACTGTGAAGCTGGACGAGGGGGCGTTTGCGCGGGCGCTCAAGCATCTCCCCGACGGCGAATACACCGCCGAGAGCCATCACAAGGGATATATGGCTGTCAAGCTCAGTGTTCAGGTGAAAGGGCACCGGATCAACCACGTTGAGATACACAAACACTCCACGGGGCGAAAGCGCTCGGAGCAGGTTCTGAAGCGTGTTGTGGCGGCCCAGTCCCTCAAGGTGGACGCTGTCAGCGGCGCCACTGCTTCTTCCAAAATGCTCCTGAAGACTATTGAGAAGGCTCTCCTCTCTGCTGTCAGTCAACAGCCCGGCCACAAGCAATCGCCCTCGCCCGGGCAGCCCGTCGCTCCACCCAATGGATAGTGCTCTCATCCCCGCACCGGGTATTTTCGTGATCGCCGGAACTAAAAGCACACCGCGCGAGTCATAACATCAGAGGAGCGTTTATGTCTTTCAAACAGCTCAAAATACCCCCCACGCTGATAACAGCTGCACAGCGAGGTGACGGGGCCGCACTGGAGAAGGTGCTCAAGGCCTTTGAGCCTCTGGCCTTTTATACGGCGCTCTCCTTTCTGCACGACCCGGAGAGCGCCCGTGACGCCGCCCAGGAGGCGCTCCTGAAGATAGCCCTCCACATCTCCGCCTTTGAGGCCCGGTCCAAGTTCTCCACCTGGGCATACCGGATCATCCGCAACTGCGTCAGCGACTCCCTGAGAAAACGCAAGGAGCCCTCCCTGGAACTGACCGACGAGAACGCCGGCTTCTCCCCCAACGAGACGGATCGGGAGGCCCAAAATAATGAAACATGGCTCATGATTACCAAATCGCTGGAGATTTTGTCTCCTGAGAAGCAAGAGATAATTGTCCTCTTTGAGCTGCAGGGGTACTCCTTTCGGGAAATCTCCGAGCTGCTCGACATCCCGGAAGGGTCCGTCAAGTCCAAGTGGAGCAGGGCAAAGAACGAGCTTCGAAAATATTTTTCCAAAAATAATTTACTCGGTGCGGAACCAATCCCCGCCCGGGTCCGTCAGAAGTGATGAGGCAGGTGCTATTATGAACTGCAACCATGTACAGGATTTATTGCCACTTTATGCGGAGAACGAGCTGGATGCAGCCACCGCCCGCGGTGTCAAAGATCATCTCGAGACCTGTGAGCAGTGCACCTCGGCTCTCGTCGAGTTCGACCGGGTCGACGCGCTCTTTCAGTCCGTGACCCTGCCTCCCGTTCCCTCCTCCCTCTCCACCGTGTGGGAAGTGGCGCTGGAACAACGGGAAGTACCCTCCGGGGGCCGGAGGACCATCAGATGGGCCGTATTCGCGGTGACGGCTGCGCTGATGGTCCTCATCGGCTCCTTTACTTTGCTGCACGGTCGTGGTGGCGGTTCCGATTCTCCCAAAACCGTGACCGCAAAGACCATCACCGCAGACCTTGGTGCTACGGTAGTGATCGCGGTGCGCATCAACAACGAGAAGACCCAGGATTTGGGCTTCACCGTTCAGTTGACCGGCGGGATGCGTTTCCTGGGGGAAGGCCTCAGGATCGAAGAGGAGCTGCTCATGCGCTGGAGTGACCGGCTCGAGGCGGGAGAGCGCAAGGTTCTCATTCCCCTTCGCACCACACTCGGTGGCGACTCGGAAGTGGTGATAACTGTAAGAAGCGTAACAGGCGAGATTGAGAAACGTCTGAGTTTCCATACCAATAACGCGATGGTCGCACAGCCTCATGTGCCTGTACTTGCGACCATCATTTTGTAAAGGAGCGATATCATGACTACTTTAGCTTTTACCATGTTTTTTCTGTCCATGGGTAACCCCGGCTTCTCCGTTAGTGTCGATGCGATGGTCTCGCCCCAGATGAATATGGAGAAACTGGCCGCTCAGAACACCCTGCGTCTCAATGCCGGCAGCAAAGGCGATTCCGCCGCGGAAATGAAGAAGGAGCAACACCGCAAGCGACTGCGTAAAGGACAAATTGAGAAAGCCAAGGCGAGCGCCGAGGCGAAGAAAAATCAGAACAAGAACCAGGTCAAGGCCCA
>JAHJLU010000460.1 GCA_018821745.1 Myxococcota bacterium
CCATGGTCCCGTTGGTGTCAGTGTTGATATCGGCCACGGGCAGCGCCTCCCCGCAGCGGCCGCAGAGGGGCTGCTCGACACAGATTGTGTGCTTGATGGTGAAACCCGATGGAAGCTCCGAGGACGGCCCGTAGGTGCCCCCGGGAGCGTCGAAGGCCTCCCCGTAATAGACCATGGCACGGTGCAATACCCGTTCCGGGAGTTCAACGGTCTGCTGGCAGGAGGAGCAGACAGGGGCCTTGAGGGGGCCGTTGAGGGGGAGAGGGTTCCCACAGTGGGGACAATCGGTCCGGATAGAAAAACTGCAGTAGCGGTCTGTGTTGTTCATGGCTCCTAACATAATTTATTATTATTAGATCCCGCAAGGAGTTTCCACCTTATTTCCCCTGTTCCCCCATAAAGATATCAAATAATTCAACGGATCGTTGATGGCAGGGAGGCTCTTGCCTCAGTTGATATATGCGTGGGGATACTGCGTTTCACGATGCTGAAACGCTAAAATGGCAGGTTTTTGCACAACGCCGGCGTCGAGGTTGATCGCTTGCCGGATGGTCTCGCTGTTTTGCCAGCTCTTGTATCCTTCCACCACCGTTGGGAGGTGGACGATGAGTGCGGCGGAGATGGACCGTGTGGCACTCTCCCAAAGATAACTGGGGGTGTGATCGACGGCATAGTAATCGACTGTTCCGACAGAGAACATTGGCGTTTCAAATGAGGTTGGCTTTGCAAAAAAGAATCCCATCCCCTCATCGCAACTGACATCAATGATCAGGCTCCCTGGCTTGAGGCAGGATACTTCTTCTTCAGTGACATACAGGAAGGGGTTGTCCGTCTCCTGCATGGTCCCGTTCACGATGATATCTGCCTCGCTGATCAAATCACGCAGGGGGCGCCTGGACCGATCGTGCTCTACAACGACCAGGCGCGCTTCACCTTCCTTCCCCTTCAGAACAGTGACATAGCTGCAATCAAGTATCTCCTCGCGGACCTCGTGGTCCGGGCGCTGAATGCAGATGGTGATATCTCTGAACCCGCGTGCCTTCAGGGCGTAGATAGCGCCACGGCTGACTGCGCCGAAACTGAAAATGATCGCCTTGCGCTGGTTCCCGTAGTGTCCATCGATCCCCTTGAGCTGCAGGGCATGCAAAACGGCACAGTAGCCTGCCATCTCATTGTTCTTATAAAATGTGTGGCGACCAATCTGCCCATTGGGAGCCCAGACATACATATCCTCAAAAGCGATGAGGGTCTGTTTCCGATCAATGGCGGTCTGTGTGTGAGCTTCCTGCTGAACGCAGTGGGGATATCCCCAAAGGATCCCCCCCTCGCGCAACTCTTCAAAATCCGCCAGCATTGGTTTGGCAAGGATAACATTGCCAAGCTCGGCCAGCAGATCGTGGCGACTGGCGACGCCGCCCGACAGTTCAGCCATGTCTTCATCCGTCATGCCAAATGGTGCTCCGTATCCTTCTTCAAATATCAGTTGTCGACGAAATTGTTCGGGAAGGCGCAACATCTGATCCGGATGCAGTGGCATACGGCGTTCATTTTTTTTTCGTGAGGTGCCAATGACACCAAATACCAGGTTGTCCATATCGTTTTTTTTCCTTTGATTTGTGTCTGAAAAAGCCGACCGCGAATACCTATGACGAAAACCCAATGTTCATCCCAACCCGCAAACAGGCGTCATATAATGGCTCTTTCCCACTAAGGGCAATGAATGCATTGCCTCGAACCGGCCTTCAGACACGCGCTCCATACAGTATACTATATTTAAAGAATATGTATGGAGTAATATCGCAAAATCGCCCAAAATAATTAAATAATTTGGCTTGGTATTCATAGGTAATCCTATTGGAAGACCATGGGGATTGGCAATTTGGGGGGCACTGTGGCGTGTTGCTTGGGAGGTCTGTTGTGATAGTGGGAACCAAGGGGTCCATCTAAAATATACTGGTGCCTGGGCGTGGGGCATCATTATTTGACTTACCAGGGATCCCTACTAAAATATATGCGGAGACCGAAAGCGCGAACGACAAATCTGCATGACAGAAAAAGGTTGAATTTCATGAAAAACCACCCAAGTGAGGCACAAACTTTCTCCCGAGTTCTGTGGAGGCCCACTCAAACAATATTTGGTTTTATCATCCTCACCGTGGGCGCCGCCGCTTCTTTGTGGGGGTGTGCCGAAGGCTACAAGGGGAGCACGGAGTGTGTTCCCGACTGTACCGGATACAGCTGTGGCGAAATCGAACCGTTGTGCCAGATCTCCTGCGGGGACCGCTGTGATGTCGGTTGCACGGATCACTGCATGAACAACACCCAGGATTGTGATGAGGTCGCCCTGGATTGTGGTGGCAGCACCTGTACCGCCTGCTTCTGTGTCCCCACCTGCGCGGGACTCGATTGTGGGGACTTGGATCCCGTGTGCAACTCCCCCTGCGGCGATCCCTGCGATGCGGGCTGCTCGGATCATTGCTCCAACGGCATGCAGGACTGTGACGAGACCAGCCTTGACTGTGGCGGGAGCACTTGTGCCTCCTGTAACTGCACGCCAAACTGTACCAGTTACAGCTGTGGCAATCTTGAGCCTGTCTGTTCAACTCCCTGCGGCAGTATCTGCGATTCCGGCTGTACGGCCCACTGCATCGACGGCACCCAGAACTGTGACGAGACCGGGAGTGACTGTGGTGGTCCCACCTGCTCCCCCTGCACCTGTGTCCCCAACTGCTCGGGGTTCAGTTGCGGGCAGATCGAGCCAACCTGCGGAACCGCCTGCGGCACTGCCTGCGACGCGGGTTGCACGGCCCACTGCTCCAACAGCACCCTGGACTGTGACGAGACCGGGACCGACTGCGGCGGTGCCACCTGTACCGCGTGCGTCACCGGCGGCTGCGGCGATGAATGTTTTGTGTGGGACGGCTACTGCGACAGTATGTACATTGGTGGATGTGACGGCTGTGACATGGGCTGCGGCTCCCACGACCCCGACTGCGATGCCGTGGGCAGCACCTGTCTCTCCAGCTGTCCCTGCCTGAGCGGTTACTCCAACTGGTACTGTGATGGCTGGGACGACTGCACCGATGTAAACTGCGAATGCTCGGGAGAGTAGCACTCTCTGTTTAACGCGATACGGGAATGAACAGTCGGGTTACAGGTCTTCGCTGCCCTCGCCGTCGCGCTTGTGGCCCGTGTTGACCTTCTGATCCACGTCTTTTTCAATACTGTCCTTGGCAGGAGAACTTTTGGCCGGGGAGGGGGCGCGGAAGAGGTAATTGAAGGTGATAGCTTTCCGTTTGAAGGCGGGGAAGATCATGCGGCTCCATACGGCGCGGACGCATGTCTCCAGCGGTGTTCCGGCACCCTTGTCCATGGTCACCGAGGAGACCTTGCCCGTGCCCATAACCGTCACCGTGAGGCGATAACTGGTGGTGTCCCTGAGCCTTCGGGAGCATTTGATCAGGCCCGGTCTTGCCGCCTTGATCACCCTGATGAGCTGGACCCGGGTCAGGGAGCTGGAAATTTCTCCCAGATCCTTGAGAGTCAGGGGCGAGTCACCACCCGAGGGGCCAGGCTGAAACTTGAGGCCACTCTTGTCCTTGTCCAGGTTTTCTTTTTCGTTCAGGTTTTTGTTCCCCCTGGAGGTTGTGGTTTTGGTTGTGATGGTTGTTGTGGCCGTTGTGGAAACCGGGGTCGTGGCTGAGGGACCCTGATTCGGAGCTGGTGTGGAGCAAGCGGCGAGAAGCAAAAGCAGAACCGATGAGAATAACAGCGCAGTTTTCATGGTACCTCCGGAAGAATGTTCAGACAGATTGTACCAGCGAACCCGACGATGCCAAGAGAAAACAAGCGCCGGGGACATCTCCAAGGCGGTCACACCCTTGTGCGATTGGAAAGAACAATCCCTGGCACTCTCCACCCATAACCCATCAGGTGCGTCTAGGTGCCCGTGGCTGGAGGGAGGCGGTAGTCGTACCGGGCTGTCCAGATGCGTCTGGTTTTCGGCGGATGGAGTTTGAACCAGAGTCCGTCAGGGAGATAGACGCTCGCGTTGCAGTAGGTGCACGTGAGCGTACGCTCTCGATCCCGGGTGATGGAGAGGTTCGCGGCGCACTGCGGACAGGAGAATATGATCGGTTTGATATCATCGGGTTCCGTGAGCGGCGGAGCCTCTCCCTGGGTGTCGGTCTGTGCGTTGACGAGGATGCCGATGGCGGGGACAAGGTCTTTCACCCACCGGGGTGGGGGAAGGGCAACGTTCTCCTTGCCGCACAAGGGGCAGGGAATGCGTTCATTCGTTCCGGCAGGGATTTTTCCAACCGCCTGTTCCTCCAGCCCCTGGTCACAGTGGAGACAGCGCGGCGCCACCAGATTCCACTCGCACTCCCGCAGCTCACTCTGAACTTCGCTCGTCAAGAAAAAGATGGCGTTGTTGTTGACCATGTTCTCGTGGGTCATCTCGTGCTGTTCGAGGGGCCGCCTCAGGATAGTGCGCCAGTTCTCCCGGGAGATGGTCACTATGTTACTGCATGTGGGACAGGAGTAGCTCTCTCTCGGGCCTGTCAGGGGGACGCTCCCCCCACAGCATTTACAGTTGGCAATCATGGAGAACCCGACGTTGATGGATGCTGATACGAGGTGGTTTTGGGGGATCTCGTACGCGAGCAGCGCTCTCGCCAGGCGGTTTCCGAAGGAGATGATGTCTGCGTTGATCCCGGGGAGTGTATCCAGGAACGTTTTGTATGATGCTATCCTGTTTCTGGGAATGTCCACGAAG
>JAHJLU010000461.1 GCA_018821745.1 Myxococcota bacterium
CCCGCGCTGTTCGCCGCCTCCGAGCTGGAGGTTCTGGCGAACGTCGACAAGCAGGGGCCCGTCTACCAGAACACCCGGCCCGAGGCCGGGGGCGGTGGGTCTTCGAGCGGCTCCGAGGATGGCTCCAAATACTTCATCTCGGGCTGGTACAAGATCACCCTGCATGACAAGAGCATCACGGCGGGCGTTGGCCGCCACAGCGCCACCCGCATCCACCAGCTCCGCTACAGCGGTGTCTACGCCTACTATGATTTCTGCAACCACGGCACCTGCGCCGGTGATATGGGCCAGATCGGCTCCCTCTCCCAGGTGCACAAGCCCGCCTGGACGGCCCTGACCTGCAGCACCGAGTACAGTCAGAAGTCACAGGATGGCGGACACAACTGCCACGACGACTCCCGCACCCAGATGGCCGCCTTCGTCTTCGGCGCGAGTATGACGGGCACCCAGTACTGGTGCAACGATGGCAACCACTCCTGTGACATCAGCAACAACTTCTGGTACGGCGACCAGGAGGGCTCTCCCGAGGCTAACGACTCCACGAGCCGCGGGTACAACCACCCCAGCATGCACTATTTTTACACTTCTAATACCGCCTCGGCGACCCAGAACTATGCGACCTTCAACATCGTGCTCTCCGCCGGGGCCACCTACGACATCTACACCTGCAACTACGCCTCCGGCGACACCTACCTGCGCCTGTATAAAGATGGCGTGCAGGTCTCCTCCAACGACGACAACTGCGGGACCACGGCCTCCTACCTCACCTACACGCCCCCCACGACGGGCACCTACCAGGTCCGCGCGGGGTGCTTCGGGAGCAACACCTGCAGCGGCAACGTGCGGGTACGCCTGGCGGGAACCACCACCTCGCCACCCTCGACCTTCTACTCGGTGACCAACACCAACTCCGCCCTGCAGAACACCCGCAACCTGTACTACTATCTGTCTTCGAGCTACACATACACCTTCAGCACCTGCGGCAACACCGACACCGACACCTACCTGCGCCTGAAGACCTCGGGCGGCGTCGAGGTGGCGTCCAACGATGACAACTACAGCGCCTGCCCGAACTTCAGCCGCGCCTCAACGATCACCTTCAAACCCACCTCTTCGGGCGGATATTACATCCACGGCGGCTGCTTCGCCGCCAACTCCTGCAGCGCCGTCGTGACCATGACGTCGGTGTACACCCCCCCTGTCTATGAAGAGCTGCCGGCCGAAAAGGAATCCTATTCCTCCTTCTAGAGCCCCGAACAGTTGATTTCCAATACATCAGAGGCGAAGGGGACATGCCGCCTGTGGCCCCGGCGGTGAGGGGCCTCGCGGTGCTGAGGGCCCAGGCCTGGGGGGGGCGGTCACTGCGCCTTCCGGGCACCGAGGCCCCGGGGAGATCCCCGGGAATCCGGGACGGCCGATCCCCCACTTGAGGGAGGGGAGCCTGTAGAACCACTCGCTGATTATAGAAGATTACAATGGTAGGAGTTCCAATGCGCTGTTTCCGGTTTTGCCAAGTAAGGACCGCCGTTCCTTTTCTCCACTTTGTGGCGCTCCATGGGCTCCATTTCCTTCTCCGTTCGTGGGTATTTTGACATGATCCGAGGGTGACGCCAACACGAATATCCCTGTTCTGGGGATTGCAGGCGGACTGGGACCTTGGGGAACACATCCTCCGTCAGGTGGAGGGCCATCTCGTTCATTCGGCGTCCCATGCAAGAAGGACAGAAACCTCGGCCTTTACAGGAAAAGGGGATGGCGAAGCTCTTCTCACACTCGGTACACTTGAGCCGCACGAAGCCGTGAGCCAAGATGCCGCACCGGATGTAAGCCGCGAACTCTTGCTTATACCTGAATTGCGCTTTGGGCTGCTTGCAGGCCACAACGCTTATGAAGGTTATGCACCTTGTATACTATGTGGCGCGGGAGGGGATCATTATCCGTGAGGGTGTTGAAGGTGTTGAAGGCGGATAGAATAGTTTTGTGGAGGAGGGTTTTTTGTGGATTTCGAGGCTTGTATTTGGGGGATGAAGTGTGATGGCAGGCTGCGACCATGGAGAGGGGTCATCTCAAAGTTGGCGCCACAGGGGCAGATATCAAGGATAGCGCCTGTTTTCAGGAGGTAGCATTAACGCACTATGCTTCAATAAGTGTCCACGGGTGGACAGAGGTGTCTACGGCTGGTCGAGCAATTCGTCACAACCGTCACCCCCTCATGACGCGGTGGCTGGGTGCTTATATTTGTGGGAGGAGATTCTGCTCAGACTGGATGATGACCATCGCCGTCGTGAGCTACCAGGGAGATCTCTGCGCACTAACATGATGGCTTCACCCCCCCCGGACTACCCGGGGAAACCAAACCACCACTCCGGTGGGTTCCCGAGGGGAGTGGGAGAGGGTAGAAGATCCTGTTAACATTCTTTTCATTGTGAGAGAGCGTGGTCAAAAGGAGTCAACTCACGGAAGGGGGGGATCGGTGGGTGATGCTTCCGTGGCGATCATCTCCAGGAAATCTTCCATCCGCTTGCCTGCCTCCAGCGCAAACCAGGTCTGCGTTGGGGTCACCTCGATGATTCGATCCAGGCGCATAGGCAGGGAGTTAAAAAAGTGGCGCTGCAAAAGGGAAATATTATACTGGGGGCCGGGGCGCCACTTCCATGGTGCGGGCGATAGTGGTGAGCAGATGCCCCATATTGTCGTGGTAGGCGATCTGTGTCTCCATGATTGCCATGGGGTTCTGGGCGGCGGCCATCATGCCGGAGGTTCCCCCCATGGCGCTGCGGAGGTTCGCCTGGGTTGGGTCCGAGAAGGATATTTTATCTGGGAAGATGGCCAGATCCACTTCTGCATGGGAGAGGAGGTTCTGTTTGATCTCAGGCACGGAAAGGATGTGATTCAGCCACTCGGCGCTGTTGCCCCACGCCTTGAAGCGTGCCGCAAGATCAGGGTCGTTAATGGGGAGTTCATCACTGTACAGCGGCGTGAAATCACGTTTATACCCGGTCTTCATGCGACGTGATGCAGAGTTCATGTCTTTTTCTGCCAGGTGAAACACCGTGGGCGGGTTGCCCTGAAAGGTCACATACCAGGCTGCCGCTATGGAGTAGGCGCTACCGCTCATCCCCATATTCTGGGTGTGGTACTGCGTATACCCCTCGACGGTACGGACCAGCTCAAGATCCATGGAGGTGGTTTTCGCGTACTGGGCTGCGAGTTGATTGGAGTGAGCCACCTGCTGCTCCAGGGGAGCGCCGGGCAGGGCTGCGTGGGTGAAGCCCGTGCGCTCAAAGAGGAACCGGTTGGCTGCGGCAGTGGCCTCAGGGTTGTGAGCGGCGGCAGCGGCAGCACCATTGAACTTCTGCAGCAAAACAACGATTACAATAAAAACAACGACAGC
>JAHJLU010000462.1 GCA_018821745.1 Myxococcota bacterium
ACTTCTCGAAGAAGGCGACGAAGAGGTTCTCAAGCAGGGGCTCCTTCTTCCTTTCCTATAGTAGTTAGAGAACCCACCGACCCTATCATCAGCCATGCCCCATGGCAATCGGCAGCAGGAGTAATACACAAAGCCCAAGGCACCCCTTCCCCTCCTGGGTGCCACCAAAAATATGGCTAATTACATTGAAATATACTAATAATCAAGAGGGAGAGGAGCCATAATAGATGCAAGGTCGCAAAACCTCACAGTGTCAGAAGAAGAGAGTGCACCCCGCAGAAATCAGAAAACCCGGTGTATGCTTCTTGCCATTGCAGTCGACTACCGAAATGGCCGAGCTTAACCACATGAGCCGGTAACCATCCACTGACGGGACTGTGCTCTCATGAAAAGGGAGCGGCGCCCATCACATTTTCCAGGGAATACCTATGCCGACACTCTGTCTCATCATCGACCTCGAGGGTATCCATGGGATCGATGACTTGGCCATGCTGCTTGCCACGGAGGAGCGCTACCGAGAGGCCCGGCGACTGGCCACGGCTGAGGTGTTGTCCATCGTCGAGCGCGCCCTTGAGCAGGGCTACGACCGGGTGCTCATCAGTGACAGCCACCGGGGGGGCCAGCGGGGGAGCAACCTCCTGGCCGACGCCCTCCCCCGTGGCTGCTCAGTCCATGTCCTCGATGACGCCTTCGATCTGGAGCTGCTCCGCCAGGCTGACGCCATCTCCGCCATTGGCATGCACGCCGCCGGTGGGCATAAGGATTTCTACAACCAGGAGGCCTTCGCCGCACACACCCAGGAGCTGCACGTGGCGCTCTCTAGTCGGGGCACGTTGCTCAGCGAGAGCGACCTCCTCCTGGGTCTGGCAGCGGAAATTGGGGTACCCGTGCTCTTTGTCACCGGCGACGACGCCTTGGGGTCGCACCTCGCACAGCAGCACCCCCGGGTGCCCTTTTTCTGCAGGAAAACCAGCCTCTCAACGCTACACGCTCGGTCCGTCGCTAAAGAAGCCTGGCAGAAACAGCTGGAAGAGCTCCCCTGGCGAACAGCGCCCCTCCCCGCGCCACCTGACCACCCTTGGGTTTTGCACACATCCTCCCGCTGGTATGCGGATGTTTTAGAACAAAAAGGGGCATTGCGAAGAGGGCCATTGGAGATCCAGATCGACGGGGGCTCCTTTAGTGAGAGACACCAGGCCCTGCTGGCGTTGCTTGAAAAAAGCAGCGCCTGCTGGAAAGAGACCATGCTGCAGCGACCTCTCCTGCAAACCCTTCAGGGGATAATGCAGCGATCCTTCCCCGCCCTGGGCACCAAAACCACAAGCGCGGTTCCCCGGCCCGATCTGCAGAGAGACGCTCAGCGGGCGTGGGAGGCCTTCTTCAGGCACACCCATGTGGCGCCGGCAGGTTCTCACCTCTCTGCACAGCAGGAAGAGCACACAGCTCTGCGGGCCTTGGTGCTGCACAGCCTTTCGGGCCACGCGGCCACATGGCAGCCCCTGGGTGGGCCCACGGTGCGGGAGCGGCTTGATCGTGCCCTGCCGGAACTGATGCGGCTGCCACAGGAGTATCCGCTCCATGAGGACCTGGATCGACTCCTCGCGCGCGCCGATGCCCTCTATCTTTTGATGCTCTATGGACAAACAGTCACCCCTCCGAAGAGAGAGGAGCTGGTAGAGTGGGTGCGCCACTGCGCCGAGGAGCGCAGCCCGCTGTACGCCTGGCTCATCGCCGAGCTGGCTCGAAAATGTGGAATGGAGGTGCCCACCTTCCCAGTGGAAGAGCTCCTCCGGCATGAGAATCCGCTCTTTCAACTGTACGCTCACACCCACGTGATCCTTTTGGAAAACGACTACTTTCTCCGCTGCCTGGATGAGGCCGGCGTGAGACCACGGTTTGGGGCCTCCATCGAGCTGTTTCACCAGCTCACGGCCCATGTGATCGATGGGGGGTACACCGACCTGGCGGCGGAGATGGCGTTCTGCCTGCAAGCGCTGGGGGAAGCGGAGAGTCCCCTATTGCCCCAGCTCCTGCGACATATCATGGATCGCCAGGGAGAGGACGGCCAGGTCATGGACGCCCTGCAGCTCGCGCCGGGCGATTCCGAGGAGCAAAACACCTCTCCCGATTTCGCCCATTGCACCGGCGTCGCCCTGGTGGCCCTGGCCCACGCAGCGCAAAACCTCCCACAGTAACGTAAAGCACTCTTGCCAGCCCTGACAGCACTTCAAGGTGCAGACCCTTGGAAACTCCATGTTCCCTAAGTATCGTTTCAGGGGAAGGGTGAGTGATTTCCATCCCCATGCTCATCATGATTATAGCTAACAAACTCTACTTTTACGTGGTCTTCGGGGAGCCCCAGAGGGATGAGATGGGGACGGCCCAGATGTTTTCACCCAGGGAGAGGGCGTGGGGACCTGTGTAGAGCACTATTCCCGTGCTTCCTTGAGCAGCTCTTTCTTTGCGTTCTTTTGGATCTCCGTCAGATGCTCCAGCTCGCAAAGCAGCAAATCCGCCTGCAGCTCGTGGGACTCTGGCAGTTGCTCCAGATATTTGCCCCACTTCAGGCGAGAGTACACCTCCTTGCCGGGAGTAGAGACGCCCCGGGAGCGGAACACGCTCTTGAGCCGGTTCTTCACCCGCACGATGTCG
>JAHJLU010000463.1 GCA_018821745.1 Myxococcota bacterium
CGTCTCCGCATGTATCTGCCACGACATTCTCCTTGGAGCAGCCCACACATGCCAGGATGAAAGCAAGTAAGACCCATGTTTTCATTGTCAACCTCCATCGTGATTTTCGCCAATGCGGCACACGGAGTCAAGAAGAAACCGTGAGGCGGGGCCGGCCAGCCGATGGTCGCCCCGGGGGGTCGAATCCGGGCGGGGATGTGGTCTGAAACTTGTTCTAAACTCTTACATAAATGTGTCGACTGAATTATAATGCAAGCTGGTCGGTAAACAATCGAGAGGCAAGGAAAACTCCATGAGATTGATACAACGTTTTTCCAAATTTGCGGGCCCTCTGTACTGGAGCCTGGTGCTCTGTTCTCTACTCAGTTTTTGTGCCACCCAGAACAATCCCAAGGCTAAAACCAGCAAAAAGCCGGCAACGGTGAAACTCCCCAGCGCGCTCAACACCGAAAAACCAGCAACCTATCACATGCTCATCTGGGTTCAGAATGGCGATAAATACAAAACATACTGGCTTAATGAGTACCATAAGCAGGTGGCGCAAAGAGACGGCATCTGGGCTTTCTCTAAGCTGGGGCTTGTGTACCTGTTTCACCACAGGCCCCGGGAACTTTTTAGTAACTGTTATGGCAACCACCACGCTCGGGCCATAAAAAAGATTGTGCGATATATGACGCTCTCCCGGAAAGAATCAGCAGAGCTGCTCAACGCCAATACAACGGGTGCCCATAACGGGCTCTCCTCCTACTCATACGAAGAGAGTCTGGAGGGCGCATTCGGTCCTTGGCTCATCGTAAATACCAGTGAAGAATCTCATGCCGACTGTCCCAAAGCGGAGGGCACAGACCAGGAGAAGTCGCCAAATGATGAAGAAGAGCCCAAAACTGAAAGTACCAAAGAGACATTTTTATTCTCCCTCGACACCATGAAAAAGATCGATCTTCAAGCGATTCTCCCCACTGATGCGGTCGAGAAACGCATAAAGAAAGAGGCGAACGAGTTTGCCAAGTCCCTGAAGAGTGACCTCAGGCAGTTTATTGTTGCCGGGTATGAGCCCATGTTTAGCTATGGCTGCAAAGAGATGAAAATTCTCTACAAGGTCAATATCCACACCTGCCTCACCCAAGAACAGCTAAAGAAACTCAAAAAGACCGAGGAGGAGGATGGCATGTGCAAGGAAAGCACCATCACCGTGGAGGCGGATCCACCCAAGCGCTTCCTTGAACACATCCGCCTCAGCGCCAGGGCGGGCAAACTCAACCTCATGATCCCCAAGGGGGAGACCGCAGCCGGTGTCAGTTCCGTCCCCGCAGCCAAAGCCAAGGCGCTCCTGAACCACTTCAAAACCAAAAAAATCCCCAGAGATACCCCCTACTAGCCGAAACCGTGTCACCCATGGCTCCCTGCACAAACAACACACCCATGGGGATGATGCGGGCAGCGGCAGCTTGGAGACGATCGTCCGGCCTTCCCTATTTGTGGCTTCACTGAGGGTGAGCCACATGGTAGATTGTTCCGGTTATGACAAGAGAGGTGCTCATGAAACAAGCAGTTTTGCTCACAATTTCGCTGATGTTTTTTGTCACTGGTTGCTCCAGGAAGAGCCCGGCTGATAGGGAGGTGGCGACGACGGCACCTTTGTCAACTGCTGGTTCGGTGAAGCCTGCTGCGGGCACAGTGAAGCCTGTTGCGGGTTCAATGAAGCCTGCTGCGGGTTCGGTGAAGTCAGTTGGGGGTTACGTGATAAGCGACAAGGGGACCTACACCGTGAGAAGAACGTTTCCGCCGCGGTTCCCCTGCAAGGTTGACGCAGACTGCTCCCAGAGCCGGTTCGCGCCGGGGCGTTGCTGCATGACCCCGTGTCCCCAGGATCGCGTGGGTGGAACAGTGGCCTGGGTAGAGGCGGTGAAGAAGCAGTGGAAGGAGGTGTGCGCATCGTGGCACAAGAAAAACAGATACACGTGCCCGTACCCCAAATGTGATTCCAACGGTTGGCCCGTGGCCAAATGTGTCTCGGGAAAATGCACTATCTCTTATAAGAATTGAAACAAGAGAATCAATGGGTATTTTACCCACTTCATGCTATAAAGACTCCACTTAATATCTTTGAAACCCCTGGCCCCAAGGCTCAACGGTTCACAGAGGAATAATACCATGAAGCTCTTCACCCTGCTCTCCCATATCGCGCTCATCTGCACAGCTATGGCCTGCAGCTATGACCCTTCGGGGCTTGCACAGTCTCAGACAAACAATCTGAACAACAGCAACAACACGAACAACAGCAACAACACGAACAACAGCAACAATACGAACAACATCAATAACACCAATAACACCAGCGTCGTCTGCGGTGACGGCGTGGCAGGGACCGGCGAGGCATGCGACGGGGAGGATCTCAAGGGGGACACCTGCGAATCCCTTGGATACTACGGCACGGGGCTCTCCTGTCTTGAGGACTGCACCTTCAACACCTCCACCTGCGAGGCCAACGGGTATTGCGGCGATGATCTCATCCAGGAGGCCGAGAGCTGCGACGGCACAAACCTCAACGGCGCCACCTGCGATTCCCTGGGCCTGGGCACAGGAACACTCCACTGCCGCATTGACTGCACCTTTAACACCAACGGCTGCGAAGTGTTCGAGATCTGCGATGACACCATCGACAATGACGGTGACGGGGACATCGAATGCGCCGACTCGGACTGCCACGGGCAGGGGCTGTGTAATCCCGAGGACACGGACCTGCGCTGCGCCGACGGCATCGACAACGACGGCGACGGTGACATCGACTGCCAGGATCCTGACTGCGACGGGCTCTCCTTCTGTGGTCCCGAGACCGGGGCCTCCTGCACCGACGGTAACGACAACGATGGTGACGGGCTCACGGATTGTGCCGACGACGACTGCGACAGCGATCCCGCCTGTGGACCTGAGAACACCATGGTCACCTGCGGTGACGGCCTTGACAACGACGGCGACGGCCACACGGACTGTGCTGACACAGGCTGCAACGGCATTGGCTTTTGCCACCCCGAGGCAACCTACAGCGCCTGCACAGACGGTCACGACAATGACGGCGACGGCAACACGGACTGCGCCGACAGCGACTGTGCGGCACATTGGATCTGCACAGCAACGGAGTCAGGTGGTCAGTGCACCGACGGCATCGACAACGACGGCGACGGCGACACAGACTGCGCCGACAGTGGCTGCACGGGGTTCACGCTCTGTGCCAGCGAGAACACCTCACAGGCCTGTGGCGACGGCTTTGACAACGACGGCGACGGCAACACGGACTGCGATGATCCTGACTGCAGCGGGAATCCCGTCTGCGCAGCCGGGGCCGAACTAACCTCACTGCAGTGCACCGACGGAATCGACAACGACGGCGACGGCAACATTGACTGTGCTGACATGGGCTGCCAGGGTCACTGCCAGTCCCTCTACGAGGTGTTCGACGTTGGGGAGTTTGACATCAACAACACCCGCCTCCAGTTCTACCCCCTCCTCCCCACCTACTACGTCTATGACTCAGCACCGCTCTCGATGCTCCAGCATACAGTCCCCGCAGGGAGCGGCTCCCCCTCGGCCTCCCTCAACCTCTCCGACGACGGATCGCAGGAAATAACCCTGGGGTTCCCCTTCTCTTTTTACGGACACACTTACACCACCGCCTTTGTCAACGCCAACGGCAGCATCACCTTTGGTGCCGCCGACGCCGACTACACCTTCTCCGCCGCAGAGCTGTTCGCCGGAGCACCCCGCATCGCCCTGTGGTGGGATGACTACAAAATGGGGACCACCCAGTCCACCGACGACATCATCGTGGATATCCACCCCGATCTCGTGGCGGTCACCTGGAATGGCATCATCGAGTGGGGCGCAAACCTCATCGTGAACATGCAGATGGTGCTCCACCGGAGCGGTACTATTATCTTCACCTTTTACAACTGCACCAACACGAACGGGCTCGTGGGCATCTCCCCGGGCAGCGGTGCCCCCACCATCCCCGCCACAAATTTCATCCCCTAGGGTTCCAAAACAGGAATGGCATGATTCCCATTATCACCACAGTTATTTTATTCGGGGTAATCCTCACTGTTGGCTTTGTGCTGAGAGCCTCTGGGATCAAGCAATTGCGTGCTGCTGTAGAGAAGGCGGGGATGACCATCAACTCCCTGGACCCCCTCGCTGTGTCCGGGACCAGAGGGACTCTCACCATCGCCTTTGCCGTGGGCACCCATGTGGGAAGGAGAGTCAAGCATCTCACCACGGATTTCACGGTACGGCCAGCCAGTGCGACCACAAGATGGGTTCTGGTTCACCGGGACTGGGATGTGAAAGATCGCATGAGTGTGGCGGGACTCGCTCCCTTTGCCACGGGGTCAGAAGCCATAGACGCCGTGTACCTGGCCTATGCGGAAGACGACAATGGCCAGCGGCTTCTCAAGAGTGAGCTGTTCCAGCGGGCCTTCGAGGCCATCCCCCAGGACCCAAAACTTCCCGTAAAAGAGCTGGGAATCAATCTGAGAGGCTCTTTCTCCATGACAGTAAACGTCATGTACATCAGTGAAGCGCTGCTCCTCTCCACCCTGGACCTCATCACCCTGGTTTGCTCTCCAAAGAACTGATGGTTTGTTCACGTTCCCTGCTGGCGGGGTGAGCTTGATCCGTCGGGGGGATCCGTTCAACTGAACAGTAAAAAGGCGCGGGGGGGGGAAATAAAAAAATGTAATTCTCGCTGCTCCGTTTGATTTTGAATTACTCATGGGGGCGTGTGGAAACATTCGAATAGGCGAGTGAGCGCATGCATCGTGAATGCCGTAGAGAAGGTCGTATTTCCCGTAGGGCAAAGAAGAAGGTGACC
>JAHJLU010000464.1 GCA_018821745.1 Myxococcota bacterium
GGATTCCATAAAGTAGTCAAAGGGATCCCCGTGGCCCTGATCCACATTCTGCCGGGCCGAGAGTTCAGCGGAGGGAATGAGGTAGAGCAGCTCCGCGGAGATGATTTCACCCCGTGGATCCATGCGTTTGGCGAGCTCGTATACCGACAGCTTGGGGACGTCGCCCAGAGGCATGATAGCTCCCAGGATGTCGCCGTAAAGGGTGGCATATCCCCTTTGGAACTCCGTCTTGTTGCCATTGCCCACCACCATGAGGTTAAACTCCTGGGAGTACTCCATGAGGATGCTCCCCCGCGCCCGTGCCTGCATGTTTTCCACCGTGAGCTCCGTGGGCTCATGGCCCAGCTGCGCGGTGAGCGCAGCCACCTTGGTGGCGATAATCTCGTCGATGGGGTGAATGATATAGCGGCACCCCAGGTTCTCGGCGATGCTCTGGGCAATGCTCCGGGTGGTGGCGGAATTGAACTGTGAGGGCATATTGACGCACAACAGGTTCTCCGGGCCGATGGCTCTGGCGGTGAGCACGGCGTCCACTGCGGAGTCGATACCCCCCGAGAGGCCGATGACTGCCCCGGAAAAAACACCGGTCCGCTGGTAGAACTGCCTGATGGAGAAGACCAGGGATTTTTCCAGGAGCATGAGCACCGAGTAGTCACTCCAGAAGTCGGGAAGGTTGTCCATGGCCCAGCCGCTTCTGAAGGGGCACAGCAGCAGCTCCTCCTCAAAGGGTGCCGCCTGCTTCAGGTTCCCGTCTCCGCTGACAGCAAAGGATGACCCATCAAAAATTACAATATTTTTCCCAATGTCCTGGATGCCGGTGTTGTTTGTGTAATAAAGGGGCAGCCCCGTCTCGCGGGCTCTCCGGATGGCGGTTTCCTTCCTGATTTGATCTTTCTTTATGTGAAACGGGCTGGAGTTGATGACCACCAGCAGGTCTGCGCCTTTCTCCTTGAGTATGGTGGCCGGGCGGATATCCGTGTAGTCATCCCACATGTCCTGGCACACAAGAATTCCCACACGCAGTGTCCCCTTGCCCGGGATCTCAACCTCGGTGGGGATAAGCTCCTCTGGGGTGCCCAGGAGAAAGTACCGTGAATCTTCCAGGACGCCCTCATTGGCCAGCAGTGTCTTCTTTCCCTCCCGCAGCAGTTTGCCGTTGGAGATGACTGCGTACCCGTTGAACCGCCCCACTTGACCATCGGGCATGCGGCAGGCCTCGTCCGTCACTGTTTTGCCTATGATAACGGTTATTCCCCGGGTCGCAGGGATAATCACATTGTGCAGGACCGCATTCTGGCGGGCAATGAAACGGGCCGACGCGTGGAGGTCGCCGATGCAGTATCCGGGGAGCGACATTTCCGGAAACACCAGCAGTTCTACGCCCTTCTCCCGAGCCTGGGAGATGACCTCAACCATGCGCGCTCCATTTTTCTCGATATCCCCCGGGAAGGGATCAAAGGAATAAAGACCTATCATACATTGCATGGCACAGCCTCCAGGCGTTGCAAGAGTTGGCTGATGGAGAGGCCCGAAACAGGGTCCATCCAGTCGGGCGCTATCTGTGTGGCGGGGGCCAGAACAAAGGAGCGTTCAGCCATGAAAGGGTGAGGAATTGTCAGAGTCTCATCACGGACAATGGATTCTCCCCACAGGATAATATCGATGTCGATGGTACGATCCCCCCAGTGCACGGTGCGGGTCCGACCGAGCGAGGCCTCGATAACGAGGGCCTGTTGCAAAAATTCATGGGGTGTAAGGTCGCTCACAGCGAGAGTGACCGCCATATTGAGGAAGGGATTTTGGGCTGCCCCCATGGGCTCGGTTTCGTGGATGGGGCTCACCCGGACGGATGATGTCTCTTCAAGGGATTCCAGCGCAGAAACAGCGATATCGAGATAGGTTTTTCTGGGCTCAATGCTTGATCCCAGGGAGAGTAAAACCTTGTGGGTCATGTTGTTTTTCATCACCCGAATTGTACAACTACCTACCACTGACTTCCATTAAAATATGTGCCCAAAAACCATAGTTCATGCTACATTGAAAACAATACGCTGATTAATTCGGTTATGGTTCCTCAGCATGCTTGGATCAAACGATGCGGTTTCTTTCTGCGAAATTCTCTCCCGGAGTTCTTTTTTTATCAGCCGCGCTGCTGCTTGTCTCCTGTGACGAGCCATCCTCCAACAACACCCAGCTATGCGGGAACGGGGTTCTCGACAGCAGCGAAGACTGCGACGGAGATCTCTTTCGTGGCCAGAGCTGTTCCTCACTTGGATTTGAAGGCGGGTACCTCACCTGTGCTGACACATGCAGCCTCGATATCACCTCATGTACCGGCTATAGCCCCTTGTGCGGCAACAGCATCCTCGATGGGGTCGAGGAATGCGACGGGAGCAATACGGGAGGAGTAGAATGCACCAGTATGGGGTACGAAGGTGGAGCCATGGGATGTACCATCGCATGTCGTCTGGACACAAGCGGCTGCTTTGGGGATTGTCCCACGGAGTGCCTTCTCCATGCCCGCAGGTGTGAAAATGGTGTGCTGGAGGAATGCTCGCCTATTGCGGGGAGCAACTGCTATGATTACAGTGAGTTAGAGGATTGCCTTGCGGGGGGCAAGCTGTGTGTTGAGACAGGCCGGGACGACGCCTCCTGCATTGAGGGGTGTACCACGCCCTGTGATGCGCCTGGAGAGACGCGATGCACCACCGATGGCTCTTCCCTGGAGACGTGTACACTCAATCAACTGAAATCCTGCAATGAATGGGAGGCTCAGGCATGTTTGTCGGGAATCTGCGAGGTGGTCGGGGAGACTGCCGTGTGTTTGATGCCCTGCGTCTCCGATTGTGACCCTGCAGGGGGAGATACCCTGCGGTGCAGTTTGAACGGGCAGGGGATAGAGGTGTGTCAGGAGACCGATCCCGGGTGTACCCGGTGGGAGCTGCAGTCCTCTTGTGACGAGGACCGCGTCTGCAATCCCGAATCTACGGGGTGCGAGCTGCAGGGAAACGCGGAGACTTGCGCCAGCCCCTTCTTCATCCCTTCAGTCCCTTTCACCATGGACGGAACGCAATTTTCGGCCGATGTCTCCAATGACTCATCAGGGCTGGGAGATGGGGGAGGGTGTCTTGAGGGAACAGAGGGAGGGGAACTCTATTTTTCCATCTTCCTCTCGGAGGGCGAGTCGGTTTATGTGGAGTCCACTACCTCGCTTCCCCTGATTATCCAGTTCATGGAAGACTGCGCCGACGGTGCCCCCTGCCTTTTGGCCGGTGACGCTCCGGTGGTGTATTCTGCCCAGAGTGAGGGAGTGATCCATTTCACCGTCGAGAGTTGGGGGCCCCAGTATGACGGCGCCTGGGGCGTGAGCGTCTGGACGCATTCATCCCGCGCCTGCTGGCCCAGGCGGTCGAGCACGCCAACCCGGAC
>JAHJLU010000465.1 GCA_018821745.1 Myxococcota bacterium
CCCAAATAGACAAACGCTTCAGAGACTGGAGTCAAGAGGGGCAACGGTGCCGGTGGCAGGGAATGACAAAAGCTAGGCGTGCTGTTCGTTGGGGCCTCGACCGGCCCAGAGCCCCAGCAGCCCGATAGTAATCAGAATGAGCGCCTGCAGGAAGGTTTTTGCGCTCTTTTTCAACTTCTCTGCCAGGCCACCCGAAGGCCGGTTTTTTGTGATGTTCCTGGCAAGGGTATTTTGGGCAATATTCCAGACGGTGATTGTACCATCCTCTCGCCCCATGGCCAGCAAGGCCTCGTCAGGTGAGACTGCCAGTGAGTTAATCCCACCGTAGGTAATCCCGATATTTTTCAAACTGATGACACTCAGTTTCCTGTTGGTGGAATAATCCCATAAAATAATTTCGTTTCCCGAAGCGGAGGCTGCATATTTTTTGAGCCCGAAGGCCACGGCCACCACGGGAGCGCTATGGCCAATCAGGGTCCGAATGATCTGGCCGGTGGAGATATCCCACACCCTGACAGTGCCATCATCACTTCCGGTAATGATTGTCTCTTTAGTGGGATGGAATCGGGCAGCCATTACCTTCCCTGCTTTTCCCTCGAGTGCGGCCAGGAGCTTGTGGCTCTTCACATCCCAAATCTTCAGCCCGTGCCTGGTCCCCTCTATGGCCTGAAGCACTCCAGCGACAGAAGTCCGCGCGGCCCAAATGTCCTGCTTGCCCATTTCGTCGCGGTCAATCATCTTTCCCGTCACGACACTCCACCGGGAAATCTGGCCGGTCTTTGTGGCAGTAATCACACTCTCCACCCTGGGAGCGTACTCAATGGACCAGAGGGTATTGCACTTGCATCCGGGGAGCGTTTTCTTCAAATCTCCGCTGTGGACGTCCCACTTTTCAATATTCCCGCGCCACCCGCCAGAGAAGAGGGATTTTCCGTCTCCGGCGAAGGTAACAGCTGTGGGGATATGTCCCAGGGACACGCTGCGGACGCTGGTGATGACCGAGTAGATACGGGTCCCGATGAAGAGCACACCAATCAGCACAAACAGCGTGTAAGCCCCGACCATTACTCTTCGCGCACGGAGGCGGGTCGTTTGTGAATCTTTGCCGAAGAATTTGTGAAAAATAAAGAGCCCCCCCATGGAAAAAAGCCCAAGGACCCCAAAGGTCAACCAGAAGCTGCGGAGCGTGGCAGTTACCCCTGTAGTGGTACAACCTGACGCAAGCGGTGTGAGGATCTGGTCATAGAGTTCACCACCCACATTGGACCCCACAAGGGATCCAATCACACCATAGATGAACGCGTAGCCCATGTAGATAGCCTTCTTGTCCGAGGGCGCGATGAGACCGATATAGCTCACATATTTAGGATGACAGGTCATCTCGCCGACGGAGAAGACCGCGATCCCTGCAATAAACACCCACACGTTACTGGATAGAGCCAAAAACAGAAAACCCAGTGATCCGATGAACATACCCGTCATCATGGTGGGAAGAGGCCTGGTCTTTTTTGTCAGGTAGCTGATAAGGACCTGCAACAACACAATGGTCCCGGCATTGATGACCGTGACATGCTCGGGACGAAAGCTGTAATTGACTCCCATGGAGGCAAAGAAGTTATTCACGGGTGTGGGGTCGATAAAGTCACGAAGATACCAAAGGACGGTTCCGAAATTCTGAAAATAGAGGATCCAGAACATGGAGTAGACGAACACCATGAGCATAAAGCGTGAATCCGAAAGAACAGTCACCGCACCGCGAAGAACCTCTTTGATATTCTTTGAGCTCTCTGGTTTGTCTGGATCCTTGTAAAGGAACAGGGTGGGAATGAACATGGTTGCGGTAGCGCAACCACTGAAAATAAAAACATATTTCCAGGATATTCCACGAAGATAATAGATAACCAGCGGTGCCACCAGGGCGCCCATGTTGATCATCCAGTAATAGACTCCGAACCCGAACCCGGACGTTTTCTCGTCAGTAGTCCTGGCGATAGTGCCTGAAATAATCGGCTTAAAGAGGCCCGAGCCCACAGCCATTATACCCAAGGTGAGGAACACCATCCAGTAATCATTGACAAAAGCGGTTGCAAAATACCCTGTAGAG
>JAHJLU010000466.1 GCA_018821745.1 Myxococcota bacterium
ATTCTGAAGAACAGCTCGACGGCCTCGAAATTCCAGGACCACCAGACGTTCCGGGCCAGCTCGAGCAGCCGCTCGAGGGGCTGGGGAAGTGAGGGTGCAACTCCAAATTTATATATTGTTTTCATTCTTTTTATTTCCTTACCATGGGAATTTCAGAAGTTCCCCTCCCCCCAGGTGTGATGAAAAGAAATGGGGAAGGGTTCCACGCCTATTCCTACAGAAAGATTGAATATTATCAAGGAAAAACGTGGCGTTATAGAGTGGTTTGAAAATATTGGGGTTATGCCGGTTACCGGAGGCCGGTGACCACACCCACAATAAGGTTTCGGAAGGTGCCGGCAATTTTTGCGGCGGTCTCCTTCACTTCGTCGTGGGAGAGAGGCTCTGTGGAGATTCCCGCTGCCAGATTGGAGATACAGGAGATCCCGATGATGGAGGCGCCCATGTGGTGAGCGGCAATGGCCTCGGGTACAGTGGACATGCCCACCATGTTCGCGCCCAGAATTTTGGCCATGTTTACCTCGGCCGGGGTCTCGTAGGAGGGACCCATCATGGCGGCGTAGATACCCTCCTTGAGGGTGATATTCATGCTGTTCGCAATATCGAGGATCCTTTTCCGCAGGTCCCGACTGTAGATATCACTCATGTCGGGAAACCTCGGGCCCATGACTTCTTCGTTGGGACCCTTGAGTGGGCTCTCCCCCATGAGATTGAGGTGGTCGCTGATGAGGACCAGATCTCCGGGGTTGAGATCGGGACCGATTCCACCCGCCGCGTTGGTGATGAGCAGCGTTTTGCATCCCAGGGCGACGAGGGTGCGCGCCGGGAAAATCACCTTCTCCATGGAGTGCCCTTCATAAAAATGGACTCTGCCCTGCATAACGGCCACGGGTGTTGTGCCGATATTTCCCAGAATAAGGTTCCCCGCGTGACCCGACACAGAAGACTGAGGGAAATTGGGGATCTCACCATAGGGGATGACGGTTGCGTTTTCGATGGATTCGGCAAAATTTCCCAGACCGCTGCCGAGGATAAGCCCCATGGCAGGGGAAAAGCCAGGTGATCGCCGGAGAATATAATCAGTGGTTTCTTTGATTTTTTCGCTCTGTTTCATGGGATTACCTATCGTATCACCTTTCGGATAAGGGGGATGGTCAAAGGCGCTGCGTCACCTATTACATAAGCTGAGGCGATGCGTGATGCGGCTTCACCGACAGCGCGATGGTCGTTGTACTGGATCTCCACCAGGGGCTGTCCCTGCTTTACGTAGTCTCCGCTTTTTGCGAGGATCTTGATTCCCACTCCGTGATCGACCGTGTCGCTCACCACGGCCCGGCCTGCCCCGATGAGCACGCCCGCCATACCGATTTCGGTGGAATTGATGGCCTGCACATACCCTGCGCGAGGCGCCACAACGGGGAGGACATGGGCGAAGGAGGGCAACAGTGAATAGTCATTGGTTACTTCTGGGTTGCCGCCCTGCTCGACGATCATCTCCCGGAATTTCGCCAGGGCGCTGCCGTCGGCAATGGCTGTGTCGAGCATTTGTATGGCTTCTTCACCGGTACTGGCCACCCTGGCGAGGAGCAGCATCTCTTTGGCGAGGGTGAAGGTGAGCTCTTTGATGTCCTCGGGGCCTCTACCCTTGAGAATTTCGATGGATTCAATTATTTCGGAGCTGTTTCCAACTGCTTCCCCCAGGGGATCGTCCATGCGGGTCAGGAAAGCCGTGACCTGTTTTCCCGCCCGTTTGCCGATATCCACCAGTGTCCGGGCCAGGGTTTCGGCCTTCTCTTCAGTGGGCATAAAGGCGCCCGTACCGACTTTAACATCGAGGACCAGCGCGTCGATCCCCTCGGCGAGCTTCTTGCTCATAATGGACGAAGAGATCAGGGGAATGGAAGGAACCGTCCCCGTGGCGTCACGAAGGGCATAGATGAGCTTGTCTGCGGGGGCGAGTTCTTTGGTCTGCCCGATCATGGAGAGACCGATCCGGTCGACCATCTCAATAAACGCCTCGATGGAGAGACCGACGTTGAACCCGGGAATTGACTCCAGTTTGTCCAGGGTGCCCCCGGTGTGCCCGAGGCCGCGACCGGAGACCATGGGCACTTTGACACCGCAGGCAGCGACAAGGGGCGCCAGGGGAATGGAGATCTTGTCCCCGACCCCTCCTGTGGAGTGTTTATCAACCTTGATGCCAGATACAGCAGAGAAATCCACACGGATACCACTGTCGATCATTTCATTGGTGAGGTTGCCCAGTTCTTCTCCACTCAGGCCCTTGAGAAAGATGGCCATCAGGAGTGCAGAGGCCTGATAATCAGGAATCTCTCCCTTCACGTACCCTGTCACGAAGAAATGGATTTCTTCTGCGGTCAGGGGCAGTCCTTCACGTTTTTTGATGATGATATCCTGAAAAAGCATACGATCCCTCCGGTTCTCCAAGGGTCTGAATTGCCACCGTTTACCAGTGGCTATGCAACCCTTTTCCTCCACACCTGTCCGATGGAGTGAAGAAAAAAATCGTTTCGGCCTGTTTACGGACGTGCCGGTAAAGAGGTCAGGGTAGCATTAAAAAAAAACGATGAAAAGATTTTGGCGCACTTTTCTCCCCCCATCGGCTGTTAGGGAGCGAGCAGGCAAAAATGAAGAGATCTCCTTCAAACAGTTCTTCCCCGGAGATGCCTCCGTCTCCCCGGACGGGGTGGCAGGCATTCTGAGGGTGTTGTCAATCAGCACTTTCAGAAACACGCGATTCCACCTGGAGAGAAGGAGAATGGAACACCTCAGTTCCCATGTACTGTCCGTAGCAGAACGATCACGGAGTGCAGAAAGCGTAGAGAAAGTTAAAAGATATAAAGAACAAGGAGTTAAGTGATGATTTTTCATCATTTCTATGATTTGACCATTACAGGGTCTTGGGGTATATTGCACTACCTATGAGGAAAACAGTAAGTTCAGGCTGTAAAGTTGAACTTTCGAAAACGAGCAGAGGTTACTATGCGGAAATTGGCTTTTTACTCAGTAGCGATGATTTTCAGTATGTTCATCAGTACCGGCGTGTCCTGGGGGCAGAGTCCTACAAAACCGGCTCCAGCTGCGAAAAAAGACGAGGCAGCGAAGGCCCCGAAGAAGGTTGATCCGGCTCCTGGCAAGCCTGTCGCCGATGCGGATAAAGGCAAGGGTGCTCCTGCTGTCACTCCCAAAACGGCGGCGCCTCCTGCCTCAAGCCCGGCGGTAACCGTGGGGACCGAGAAAAAACGTGAGGGAACTCCCACTGCGGGTAACACCCGTGAACCCGATGTGGCCTCCAATGAGTTGAAATTGAGGCAGCTG
>JAHJLU010000467.1 GCA_018821745.1 Myxococcota bacterium
CACTTTACCTATGTGCCCGCCCTGAGTGATGCAGCCGATGACAATTCCTGGAGCGGTGAGACCGGCTTTATCCATTCAGTATTTTTCAGACATTACCAGGAATCGGGCACCAGGACCCAGGCCTTTCTCTGCGGTCCTCCCCCCATGATTGACGGAGCCCTCTCGTGTCTCGAGACGCTGGGCGTCCCCTCAGCCTCCACTTTTTACGATAAGTTTTAATCTTTGGATTGATACTCAATTACAGGGCGGGGGAAGAGAGCAGTGAAGCGTCAGCGGGGATCTCAGTCACAGGGAGGACAGGTCGCCACAACGCGGGGAGTTCCCGTACCCGTGGGACAGTAGCGACATGCAAAGTCAGCGCAGTCAACGAAGCCGTTGCCATCGTTGTCGATGCCATCGGAGCAGGTAAAGACGTTGCCTTCACACACGGTAACGTTGGGGTTTCTCTGGCAGGAGAAATCGTCACAATCCGCGTGGCCGTTCTCGTCGTTGTCAATACCGTCGGAGCAGGTCGCGTCCGTAAGTTCTTTGCCCGCCTGGCAGGTGGGTTCATTATATTGGCAGTAAAAATCAGCACAGTCGATAAAACCGTCACCATTGTTATCAACGCCATCGGTGCAGTTCTCGATACACGCCGGATCATCATCACAGTCAAAATCTGCACAGTCAATATAACCGTCGCCGTCATCGTCGACACCATCGGTGCAGTTGGTCTCGTACTCACCGGCGCAGGTAGCTTCATCCTTGCAGTCGAAGTCATCACAATCGCCGTAGCCGTCGCCATCGTTGTCGATGCCATCGGTGCAGTTGGTCTCGGTACAGACGGTCACATCGGGATGGCCGTTGCAGGAGGGGTCAGCACAGTCCGTGAGACCGTCATCATCGTTATCAATGCCATCGGCGCACAGGGTGTCGTTGTTTTCGATTTTGGCAGGGCATGCGATATTTCCGATGCATGCAAAGTCATCACAGTCAACAAATCCGTTGCCGTCATTGTCAATGTCGTCGTCACAGATCTCGCTGGCAACCATGGGGCAGTCGCTGTCATTGGCGGCGATCTCAAAATCGCTGGCAGAGCGGGGAAGAATGTAATACCCGAAGAAGTATGTCACCACACCGGTCATGTGGGAGAGACAGACACCATCGGTGATACCGGAGAGATCCACGAGATCGTCCTGAGCCTTGGTTCCCTGGTAGAGTTCCACTTCGTACCGACCATCGTAGGTGCCGGCGGTGAGGACGCGCACGTTGGTCAAACGGACGAGGACGCCTTCCCACTGCTCACCATTGGCGACGGTGTTGAAATCAGAGACCTGAATGTCAACGGGAGCAACGGGAGTCCCGGTGCCCACGTAAGAGACGATGGGGTTTACGATTTCGGTGATGGGATCCTCAAAGAGGGGATCACCGGTCTCGGGATCTTCGTAACTGTATTCGTCTTTATCACCCTGGATGTCGACCATATCGCCTACCTGCAGGGAGGTAAACCACTCGGCAGTGGTGTCATAGTTGAACACCTGAACACCGCTCCATGCTCCACCATCGGGCTCGGCAACCCACAGACTGCCTGATCGGTCGCCATATTTATCGATTGCGGTCACGATCACGTTCTCGAGGTTTACGGGATCGCCCTCACCAATAAAATCGGGGTCATTGGGGTTCTGGACGTCATATACCGTGTCATCCATAGTATTATTGACGTTATTGACATTATTGGTGTTGCTGTCATCGTCATCGTCACGACAGGAGACAATAAAAAGGGATAGAATAGTAACCATAAGTATGAGGCTGCGCATAAAAAACTCCTTGCCTCTCCCGGTCTGCACCGGAAGGGATAAAATTGAAACCGATATACTATAGCACGAATCGCCTGCAGAGAAGCCCCTAATCAATTTTCAGTCACTTTTAGAGAGAATGTCTACAGAAACAGAGTACCTACTCATTGGTCTCTTCGACGGGTGCTTCGGTGGTGGTGAAGTTGTAGTCCATGAGCTCGATAATAGCCATGGGAGCGTTATCTCCGCGACGATTGAGGCCCTTCACCACACGAGTGTATCCACCTTCACGACGAACAGTCCCGGTCTCGTCAAGATACAGGGGAGCGATCTCCTGGAACAGCTTCGTGAGAAGATTTTTATCGGGGAGGAGTCGCTTGGCCATGCGGTAGTGGTGCACAATCTTGGCCTTCTGATCGTCACTCAGTTTGTCTTTTGGCGTGGTGATCAAGGATCCGAGTGAGGTCCCCCAGGTGATGGTTTTATCCACAAAACGTCTCAACTCTTTGGCTTTGGCGGTAGTCGTACGAATCCTGCCGTGCTCAATGAGCGAGCTCACCATGTTTCGGAACATGGCCTGTCTGTGAGATGAATTTTTTCCAAACTTTCTTCCGGTTTTTCGATGTCTCATTCTGGCACCTCAATCTATTTCTTTTTGGCACCCGGAGTTTTAGGGGGAGGTCCGTCAATGGGCCACCAATCAAGCTTCATTCCGAGTGTAAGACCCATCTCAGCAAGAATTTCTTTGATTTCCTTGAGAGATTTACGTCCAAAGTTTTTAGTTTTCAACATCTCAACTTCGCTCTTTTGAACCAACTGGCCAATATATTTAATATTGGCATTCTGCAGACAGTTGGCGGAACGAACGCTGAGCTCTAATTCATCAACGGACTTGAAGAGGAACTGGTTGACTTCCTGTTCCGAATCAATATCCATGTCCTCAGAGGGCTCATCACGCTCTTCAAAGGTAATGAAGAGTTGGAGAAGCTCTTTGAGTATTTTGGCAGAATAGGCCACGGTATCCTTGGGTTCGAGGGTACCGTCGGTCCACACTTCCAGGACGAGTTTATCATAGTCAGTCCGACGCCCGACGCGGGCATTTGTGACCGTGTAGTTAACTTTTTTGATGGGGGAATAGATTGCATCGATGGGAACAGAACCCACACCGAGGGTCTGGTCCTTATGGATCTCGGCGCCCACATACCCTTTCCCCGTCTGCACAACCATCTCCATTCTGAAGGTGGCGTCATCGGAGAGGGTGCAGATATGCTGCATGGGGTTGAGGATTTCCATATTATCCACGAGCTGGATGTCACTGGCTGTGACTCTGGCTGGGCCGGCGATTTCTAAAACGAGCACCACGGGTTTGGTGCTGGGTTTTTTGAATCGAACAGCTTTCAGGTTGAGGATAATATCGGTTACATCTTCCACCACGTTGGGAATCGAAGTGAACTCGTGAACCACACCTTGAATTTTAATGGAAGTCACCGCGGCACCCTGGAGAGAGGAGAGAAGTACTCTCCGAAGGGAGTTGCCCAAGGTTATTCCAAATCCGCGTTCCAGTGGTTCACAGATGAATTTGCCATAATTTTTAGTGAGGCTTTCCTCTTCAACCGCGATGGAGGCAGGCTTGATGAGTTCTCGCCAGTTTTTGGCTATCCATTCATAAACTTCTTCCCGTCCGTGGGAAGGCTTCATTCCATAATCCATTTTGCATCATTCCTTTTAAGGATCCACTCCCGACTGCTTCCGGGAACCACTCCTTGAAAAACCTTTGGTGAAAACAGCAGATGAAACACCCAAGGCACTGTAGAAATCAGACTCTTCTTCTTTTGGGCGCACGACAACCATTGTGGGGTATCGGGGTGATATCCCGAATGGTGGTTATGCGAATACCAACGGCAGAAAGGGCTCTGAGTGCAGATTCACGACCGGCACCGGGACCATTAAGCACAACACTGACGTTCTTCACACCGTGTTCCTGTGCTTTTCTGGCAGCATCTTCACCAGTGAGCTGGGCTGCAAAGGGAGTCGACTTACGAGAACCCTTGAACCGCAGACCGGCGCTGGACCAGGCAATAACATTACCGGTCGGATCGCTGATAGTGACGATGGTATTATTGAACGTGGAGTTGATATGGGCAACACCGGTCGGGATGTTCTTTTTGACCTTTTTCTTGCTACCTCTTTTACGTGGAGCTGCCATGGTTTATTTACCCTTTCTCTTCTTGCCACCGGTGACACGTTTGGGACCTTTTCTGGTACGAGCGTTGGTATGTGACCGCTGTCCACGTACGGGAAGGCCTTTCATATGACGGATCCCTCTGTAACATTTGAGGTCCATGAGCCGTTTAATGTTCATGCTGATTTCACGACGAAGATCACCCTCAACCTTATGCTTGGCATCGATGATTTCGCGGATGGCCCTGGTTTCACCTTCTGATAAATCATCAGAGTTGGTGGTGAAGTCGACTCCGGCTTCAGTAAGAATATCCTGAGCAGTCTTGCGACCGATCCCATAGATATACGTCAGCGCGATGTCCATTTTCTTTTTTCTTGGAAGGTCTACACCGGCGATACGCGGCATGTTTTCTCTCTCCTTTTGGAAGTTTATTACCCTTTGCCCGGATAACTTTCCGGACAAACTGCAATCACTATCCTTGTCTCTGCTTGTGACGAGGATCTGAACAGATCACTCTCACGACACCTTTTCTTTTGATAACTTTACACTTGTCACAAATCTTCTTCACTGAAGCTCGAACTTTCATAACAGCTCCTTACCGTCTGCTAAGCACATAGGGACCATCATCTGTAATGGCAACACTGTGCTCAAAGTGACACGAAAGCTTTTTGTCTCTCGTGACTACTGTCCATCCATCATCGAGGATCTCAACTTTATGGGATCCCTCGGTCACCATGGGCTCTATAGCGAGCACCAAGCCGGTTTGCAAGAGTAAACCCCTTCCAGGGTTACCAAAATTAGGTACCTGAGGGGGTTCGTGCATTTCCCGACCTATTCCATGGCCGACAAAATCTCGAATCACATCAAAACCGAACGCCTCAACATGGGATTGAACCGCATGACCGATATCGGAGAGGCGGTTCCCCGCGACCATTTTTTCAATGGCCTTATTGAGGGACTCACGGGTCGCATCGATGAGCTGCCTCGCCGTATCGGAAACTTTCCCAATGGCGAAAGTGCGGGCAGAATCACCGCAGTAACCTTCAACGAAAGCACCAAAATCGATGCTGAGAATGTCGCCTTCCACCAGCACTTCAGACTGGGATGGGATTCCATGCACAACCTTCTCGTTAACGGAAGTGCAAAGAACAGCAGGATAAGGCGTCATATCCATGGCCGGCTGATACTGAAAAAAAGCAGATCTGGCGCCAACCTTCTCCAGATACTCTCTTGCCGCCAACTCCATATCCCAGGTAGTTACCCCGGGATGGGCCAGTTCCTGACAAATATCAAGAACATCGCTAACTACTAAATTCGCTTTGCGCAGCTTGGCGATTTCTTTGGACGACTTCAGTCGGACGTGCATTATTAGCTGATCTCAACCCGTTGATCAAGCAAGAATCGCAAAAATTCTTGCTGAAATTTCTTTCATGTCGCCAACACCGTCGACAACCCGTAATTTCCCTGACTTTTTATAGTATTCAGCCAGAGGTGCAGTTTTCATTTTGTAGGCTTCCAGCCGCACATTCACGGCTTCTTCCGTGTCATCGGACCGCTGCACGAGCGTCTCGCTGCAATCATCACACACGTTCTCCGAGCGTGGCTTCAAAAAAGCAACATGGTAGGGCCGCTTGCATGAAGGGCAGGATCTTCTGCCCGTGATTCTCGGAATGATGAGCTCGTCAGGGACATCAATCTCAATGACGTGATTGAGTTCAATCCCGAGCTCCCTGAGCACCCCGTCGAGTGTCTGCGCCTGTGGAATCGTTCGGGGAAAACCATCGAGAATGAAACCGTTCTTGCAGTCATCCATGGCGAGTCGTTCTTTGACTATCCCGATCACCACCTCATCGGGAACCAGCTCTCCCGAGTCCATGTAATGGGCGGCGAGCATTCCCATCTCTGTGCCCATTTTCCTGGCTTCCCTGAGCATATCGCCCGTGGAGATCTGGGGGATACGAAACTCTTTTATGATCGCAGCAGCCTGAGAACCCTTACCGCTGCCTGGAGCACCCAGGAGAATGATGTTTGCCATTGTAACGGGAACCTTTCTCTATCCTCTGCGGCCTCTGATGCGAGGACCTTTGGGACCGGAGAGACCTTCATAATGCCGGGTGATGAGATGCCCTTCAATCTGCTGAACCGTATCAAGAGCAACACCGACCACAATCAGGAGGGAAGTACCACCAAAGTAGAAGGGGACATTGTAACGTGCGGTAAGAATGTTCGGGAGAACACAGACCGCGCTCACATATATTGCGCCACCCCAGGTGATCCTGGTGAGCACTCTGTCGATATATTCGGCTGTTCTTTTACCAGGCCTGATCCCTGGCACAAAGCCGCCCTGCTTTTTCATATTGTCCGCCACATCCTTGGGATTGAAGGTGACCGCGGTGTAGAAGAAAGCAAAGAAGATAATAAGGAAGACATAAATGAGGTTGTATCTCCAGTCCGTGGGATTGGAGATGGGCGCCAGGAAATCTTTCAACCGGGGTGAATCGGCAAAACTGGCGATCTGAGCCGGGAACATGAGCAATGAGGAGGCAAAAATTGGAGGTATAACGCCTGCCATATTGATCTTGAGAGGTAAATGTGAAGATGCACCACCATAAAGCCGCCTCCCGACGACCCGCTTCGCGTACTGCACCGGAATTTTTCTGTATGCTCGTTCGAAGAAGGTGATTACCGCAATAACCGCAACAGCAACGAAAGCGATAATGGCGAGGTTGAGAATTCTCATATCGCCACGGCGGAACTGGTAGACCAGGCGCAGGATTGCATCGGGCATATTGGCCACAATACCGGCGAAGATGATGAGAGAGATCCCGTTGCCAATACCACGCTCGGTGATCTGCTCACCAAGCCACATGATAAAGACCGTTCCCGCCGTGAGTGTCAGCACGGTGGTGAGCTTGAAGGCAAGCCCCGTATTGAGAACAATACCGGGATACGCGGCATTCTGACTCTCGAACCAGGTGGCCAGGAACCAGCCCTGGATGAGGCACAGCAAGACAGTCCCATACCGGGTGTACTGGTTGATCTTCTTTCTGCCCGCGTCACCTTCCTTATTCAACTGCTCCAGATGGGGAACCACCACGGTGAGCAACTGAATAATAATGGATGCGCTGATGTAGGGCATGATTCCCAGGGCGAAAATGGACAATTGCATCAGAGCGCCGCCGGAAAACATATTGAAGAGCCCGAGAAAACTACCGGACGCACCAGACATGATGGTTTTCATGATGGAGCGATCAACTCCGGGCACGGTCACGAAAACACCCACTCTGTACACAGCGAGAAGACCGAGGGTAAACAGAAGTCGTTTCCTCAGTTCGGGAATTTTATGTATATTTCCAAAACCACTTGCCATATTGGTACTTTCCAAAGTTTAGTGCCGCCATAGCTGGCGGCACAGGTTGTTTACAACTCTCGTGACTTCAAATTAATCGATGAGG
>JAHJLU010000468.1 GCA_018821745.1 Myxococcota bacterium
CAAATACCTCTGAATTCCGTATCTTCTCCCGTGGAAATGTCGTTCCACCCGCTGGTGTTTTTCAGGACAACCACCCCGTCGGCGCCGGCTGCATAGATGGTGCCTGACGGATCACCGAAGACACTGTGAATATGCTGGGTGACACCGGCACTCTCGCGGTTCCAGTAGTAATAGCAGGAGGTCTCATGGACACAGTAATATGTGCAGGCCATGGAACCGCCGTCATATCCGGAGTCGAGACAATTCAGCGAGCCGTTGTCAGAGCCATCACACAGCTCCCGCCCGATGCCGTTGACCTGTGCATCCCCGCAGTAGCCAGAACAGAGGGAGAGATCCAGCGTGCAGTCACTGTTGCACCCAAGCTCGCCACCATAAAAATCGAAGTCGGAACACACATACCAGGTGGCTATCTGAGTCCCGTCACACTCCTCGGGACCGTTGAGGATACCGTCCCCACAGTATTCGGTGCAGGAGACATCGGTGGGAATATTACAGTATTTTTCAATGGTGCAGTCGGGAGAACAGCCGTCCTGCCCTTGCTGGTTCCCGTCATCACACTCCTCCCCCTGGTTGCTGATGTCCAGCTCGATGATGCCATTCCCGCAGGTGGAGCAAAAGGGGACACAGTCCCTCGAGCAGATCGCCCACCCGTGTTCACAGGTGAAATCGTTGAACTGAGTGCCGTCACACGCCTCCCCCACGTCGAGGTTTGAATCTCCACAGTACCCTGACTCCGAAGGGTAACAGCGGTGAATGCCGTCGGAACCGCGTTTCTGACAGATCCATCCATCGGGGCAGCTCCCCGGTTCCGTGGGCTCGCACTTGAAGTGATCCGGGGCTATGTTTGTCTCGCACGCGAAGAGGGAGAACACCCAAAATGCTCCAAGTGTCAGGACCTGCGGTAGAGAGTGGGAAGGACGTGGCATCATAGGCTATTGTAATGGAATCCGTTTTCTTTTCAATCCCGGTGATGCAACTGGAAGAACGCCAGGGTCTCAAAGTGCGGAGTATGGGGGAACATATCGTATCCTTCGATGAGAACCGGCGTATAATGCTCCTTGAGCAGAGTGGCATCCCGCTTGAGTGTATAGGGATTGCAGCTCATATACCCGATGGTATCGCTCCCACCGGAGTTGAGCATGGAGATTACTTCCGGGGAGAGCCCCGACCGCGGGGGATTCACCATTATCAGGTCCGGTTTCAGCCGCCTGATAATCGCTGCGGCCTCTGATCCATGGCCCAGATCTTCCTGAATAAATTCCACGTGGCTTCCCAGGCTGTTTCCCATGCTGACAGCCATGCTGGAGCGCTCAACGGCGATTACCCGGGTTGCGAGATCCGAGAGGGCAAGAGCGATGGGACCATTCCCCGCATAGAGATCGAGGATACACATTCGTTTGGAGCCTGCCCACTGCCTGATCCGCGAATAAATGGTCGACGCCATTGTGTGGTTGATCTGGGAGAAAGCGGTGGCGTTCACGGGATATGGGACATGGTGGTCCCTCTCCAGGATGTGGCCCTGCCCAAACAGGACAAACTCCTCGGGACCCGTGAGCACATTAGTGATCTCGGTATGAATGTTGACCGTTACGCCCGCTATATTTGGCTGGGTCATCAGTTCCTGCAGGGCGCTCCGCTCTTGAGGAGAGGGCACCCTGGTGAGCACAAAAGTGACGATCATTTCGCCCTGCGAATTGCGCTTGATGAAGACGGAACGGAAAACTCCACGCCCGCTTTTATCGTCGAAAGGTTCAAAGATGGAGGCTGCCTTTTTTATGCGCCCGTGGAGAGCCATGATGTCGGGGTGGGTTACGGGACAGTCTCCCAGGGAGACAACCTCGCGACTCTGGTGGCGGAACCCGCCCAGGATGAACCCCTCTGGTGTCATCTGCCCTACCCACTTGGTCTTGCTCCTGTAATGCAGCGGCGTGATACTGGGGCAGAATTCTCCCGCCGATGGAAAGAGTGAGCGGAGCACCTGCTGCTTCACCCGGGTCTGGTATTCATAGTCGATAGTTGCGCCGGGGCAGCCATAGCAGTCGGGGAAGACGCCACAAAAGGAGGGGACCCTGCACGATGCCGGGGTTCCTACGCTCAGGAGCGACGCATAGAGCCTCTTCTTGTGTGCGCTGGCACTCTCAACTCTTGCCTGCACTGTGTCCCCGGGCAACGCGGCAGGGATAATAACCTCGGTCCCATCGGGCAGAGACCCCACTCCTCTCCATTTCTCATCAAGGGATTCTATGGTGACGTCCAGGACCTCGCCCCCGGACCATACATCAGAGAGTCTGCCCATCTCAGGGCAGCCCCTCTTGCGGCTTAACCTCCTGAGCAGTGTGCTCACTGCCATCATAGGAGAGCACCATGTGCTTGTCTTTGGCGATGGTGCGCAGGTTCACGGGCCGCTTCCAGATACGGTAAAGGTTCAGCAGGGTAGCGGTGGCGTAGGGAAGCTCCAGGTCCACTCCATAGTGAACATGGTTGAGGTAGAGTTCTCCCCGGTTTTGATAATTGGCATCAACCACTTCGATAACCGGCTGACCACGATTGGTCAGTTGGAAGAGCAGCTTGTCTTTTATCTCTTTCACCTCACGGGAGGAGATATAGTACTCTTTCTTGTTATCATTGTAATCGTATGCAAAAAAGCGGCGTTCCATGATGAACTCGGCGGTGAGGAACTCATCGATAAAAGTCACATCACAGAAATGCTTTCGGACCTCGAAAATTTTTTCCCGCCCGAGCCCCGTGTTTTTGTTCCACCTGGCCTTCTCGACCATGTCCTCACACTCATCGTATTCGCGCCCGAATTTCCCCTTGTCCCATCGCTCCTCAATGTACCGGAACAGCTCCAGTCCAAGCTTGTACGGGTTCAACTGTCCTCGAGCCTGGTATGTAACACCGCTGGTGACATCGGCGTAATTGATCACCTCGGAGGCGTCAAGGAGCTTCTCGGTCATGATGCGGGAGTGCCAATAGGAGGCCCACCCCTCATTCATGATTTTTGTCATGGCCTGGGGCGCAAAGTAGTATGCCTCTTCACGGATGGTCTCGAGAATGAGACGTTCCCACTTGTTGAGCGGCGCGTAGTGCATGAGAAAGCCCAGTACATCGCGGGTGGGAGATGCGGGGAGACGCTGCGCGCCGTCCAGCTTCAGTTGCAACTTGTCCCGCTGCCGCTGGATGTATTCGGGCGTGTTGATGTATGACTCCATGTAGGGTTTCGTCTCAAAACGATGGATCTCCTGGGAGTTTATTCGCGTCGCACCGCCATCGGGGTCATTTTCAATCTTGTCTCTTTTGATAAAGGGACTGTAAATATCGATGAGATTCTCAACGCTCAGGCAGACATCGATGAACGACTCGATGGGATCGACCCCAAACTCTTCCATGGCCCGCCGGATTCGAACCGCGTGGTTGGCCATCTCGTCCACCATGTGGCGATCCGTCTTCTGGAAGGCAAAATTATTTTTAAAAAAGTCGTTGTGCGCCATTACGTGAGCGATGACAAGCTTTTGATCCGTCAGTGAGTTTCCCTCAAGCAGGTAGGCGTAACAGGGATCGTTATTGATCACCAGTTCATAAATTTTTGAGAGCCCATAGGTGTAGCCCTTTGAGAGGCGATCGTACTCCATGCCAAAACGCCAGTGGGGATACCGCGAAGGGAACCCCCCGTAGGCAGCCACCTCGTTCATGGTTTTGTAATCCAGGACGATAAAGTTCGTCTTGAAAAAATCCAGCCCGTATTCACGGGCATATTCTTCGACCCGGCTCTGAATCTCTCTGAGGTAAGGGGGAATTTCAGCCATGGGCTATTTTCCTTTGCCCAGAAACGCCCTGATGGATTCCATAATGGCATCTCTATCGGGGATTGTGGACAGCACG